>CAMWUK010000097.1 GCA_947177415.1 uncultured Clostridiaceae bacterium | reverse complement strand
CTTTTGATATTTGTTGAATTTACATTGACAGTTTAATATTCGTATTATAAAATATACTAAATAAGCATTTTAGGAGGGTGCAGTAAAAATTTACAAAAGACTAATACAACAAAATACTAAAATTACAGAAATCGGAGGTTTATGATGAAAAAGTTATTTAAGTTAACAAGTCTATTTATGGCAGTAATTCTTTTTATGCAGGCAATTCCTAATTTTGCGGAGGCGGCAACCAGAATTTATTGGAACAAAAAAATGATTGACGGTAGTTCTATTCTGTATTGGGTTGATTCCAATGTCAGCTATACTACTGCAATACGTAATGCAGAAAAGGAAATTGAAATACCAGCGGCTGGATACAGTAATCCTATGAAAATGAGCAAAACAACAACCAAATCTTCTTCAAAAATAGAATTTTGGCAAATTAACAATCCAAATATTACTGCTATTGCACGATCATATTCATATAGACCGAATTCTTCTACGGCAATGGTTGTAACAGATAAAGATAAATATAATTGGTATTGGTGTAAAATAGAACTGAATCAAGCCCGGATGAAAGATTATACCCCCTCTAAAAGGGCAACAATTATAGTACACGAGATGTTGCATGCCTTTGGTGGGAAAGATACGTATTCTAGTGATCAGAAGTCATCCATTATGTATGGAACTTCTGATGGAACTGCTACAGGTGTTACAAAAGATGCAAATAACTTTTTAAATGATAAATATTGATTATGATAGGAGGATGTCTTATGAAAAAGTTGATGTTATTCATAACTACAGTATTATTATTCATTGCGTTAGCTGGTTGTTCTGCTTCGGACAACAATAAAGATAACAATACGAATATAGCAAAAGATCTTACTAAGTTAGATACTGACAGCGGAAAAAGTTCCACTACAGAGGAACCACAAAATAGTGATGGTGATGCCACAACAGTTATTTCATCTGAAACTTCTTGGGCATTCGATGTTTCGGATCCATCAGTTGTTTTGAAAAATTCAGATTATTTTTTAAAAGTCCGGGTGAAAACAAAAGAAAAAACAAAATATTTTGTAAAAAATACAATTATGCCTTCCAGTACATACAATTTAGAAGTATTGGATGTTCTTAAAAATGATGATGGAACTGTTCCAAAGAATATAAAACTGGCAGTGGAAGGCGGGATAGTGTCTATGCAGGACTATGTCAATACCATGGACGAAGACACAAAGAAAAAAACCAAAGCTGATAAACTGTCAAAAAAAGAATTAAAAGAAAATGTAATGATAAATGATGAGTCATATTATGAATTAAAGCAAGGACAAGAATATTATATTCTGGTTTGTGATTTAACCAATGATGAAAATTATAAAGGATATTATGGTATGGGTGCGGGTGGATATGATGTGTTTCAAGAAAAAAATGGGGAATACATCAATGTATTGACCAACCGTACATTAGATATTCAAAAATAATGACAGTTAAACCTCAATTATTATTTATGAATTTTTCATGAAAAACTTAGGGATGTATATTTATCTATAAGTATGCATCCCTTAGGTCACTTAATAAAAAAGAGAGAAAATTGTATTATGAGAAAAAACCCCACAAGCGGCAACTTGTGAGGGTTTGTGTGTTGTGTGTCGCATGACACTTATAATTATATATTTCTCTTCGCACGTACCAAAGTGCTTTTACTAATCCCTGTCATATTCTCCACTTGAGAATATGAATGAGTTTCCAGCAATTTCAAAGCCAGGTTGAGCTTTTCCTTGGAAAACTTAGGAGGACGACCTTCCTTATAGTTAGGATTCATCCGGGCTATTTCTCTTCCGCTTTGGGTTCTTTCAATAATCATTGCTCTTTCAAATTCTGCAAATGCCAATAAATTTGTAACAATAAGCCTCCCCATCGGTGTATCCTCAATTAATCCCATATTCAGGATATGAATGTTACAGCCTTTGTTCATCAATATGTCAATATAATTTAATCCCTCTTTTACTGTTCTGCAGAAACGATCTAGTTTTGTTATTACTATAACATCCCCTGATTTCACTGTAGATACAATTGATTCAAATATAGGTCTTATTCCAGCTCCGCTCCTGCTCTCCTCTAATATCTTAGCTTCCGAATAACGTTTTAATATACTTTCCCTCTGTTCCTCTAGGGAGTTCCCATTGGTTTGTGCTTTTGTACTGACCCTTGTATATCCATAAATCATACTTTCACCTCACATTCTGGTTTTGACCATAAATTTTGACTATGTTTTTTCCTTAGATTTCCGTTCTCAATTATGTGGTATCATATATTATAACTTATGACTACAAAAAGCACTATATCTAATGTATAATGCTTTACAATCTTTTACTTAAAGAAGCAACCATCCACAAAGTGGTTAGCCTCATATTTGGGTTATGCCTACCCTACACTCGGCAAAGTAACAGGGTAGGTATTATTATATCTCCTTTAGCAATTCAATAACATCTTCTTTTGTCATCTCTAACTTCCTAGCTTGCTGCCAGGTCTGCTGTAAAGTTTCCTTTACAAAATGCTCTTTTGCATTTTCATAAATCCTTCCTTTTGCTCCTGTTTTAACAAACATTCCAATGCCTCTCTTCTTATACAGAATTCCTTCTTCTACTAACAATCCAAACCCTTTTTGTATAGTTGCAGGATTAATGAAACTCGTAGCTGCAATCTGATTTACAGAAGGTACCTGATTTCCTTCTGGAATATTTCCCTGCAGTATTTCTTCCTTTAACCACTCAGCTACTTGTATAAAAATAGGAACTATAGAAGTTTCGTCTATAATAATGTTATGCATTTCCTCACCTCAAACTCAATTTTATAAAAAATGTGGATTTATGGATAACAGCCATTTCATTATGGATAAGCCTATGCATAAGTTATGGACAACCTTCCAGGTAGCCCACAACTTACACACATCCTTACCCACAATTCCATAATCCTGGCAGTTACCCACAAGCTCCACATCTCCACATTACGGCTGTTACGATAACATAAATTATTCTTTGATTTGTATTTCCATATTGCTCTCTTCTTCTATATTGATTTCTAAGGTATCTGGTTCTTGTGGTTTCTCTGTTTTTTTCTCTGTTTTCTTGGTCACTGGTACCCTTGTAGCCACACTTTGCTGCCTTTGGCTTTGGCCAGAACCAGAACTGGAAGGCTGCCTGGTCTGGACAATTGGTGTTTTTGTTCTTGCTACTGTTACTTCTTTATTAGGTGTATTTGTAGTTACTGTTTCCTTCTTTACTGGAACATCTGTGATATCCGTGGGTTTCGGAGTAGAAATCTTCTTTGTTTCTTGAGGTTTCGGAAATGCTGTTTTTACTATCTTCTTAACTTCTGGATCAGCCTTCTGTTTCTCTGGTTCTTTGGTTAGCTTTATACTTACGTCTGTAGATGCGGAGGCAGCTTGTGTATCTGCTCTTGGTTTCACAATAGAAATACCTTTCCATACACCAAGTCCAAGACATAGCAATACAACAGCCACCACCCCTGCTTTTGTCAGCAGCTTATTTAACTTCTTAGCTTTATTGTACTCCATAAGCTGCCGTTCCAGTTCCTCTGCTATTTCACTGTAACCGGAATAACTGGCTTCTCCCTGCAGATATTCTTCTATCCTTTGATTTAACTTTTTCATTTTTTTCAGGGATTCTCCCAGCATCTCTTTTACATAGAGAATTACAGCTTCCTGTTCCTTCTGGATATTTTTCTTCTGCCCAATGGAAAAATCATGGAGACATACTCTTCCACCATCTATAAATACATCTTTAAGGCTTAATCTCCAACTTACCTTTTCACTGCATGGAACTGAAGAAAAATATGCAAGTCCCTCACACAGTTCGAAGGCATGATCAATTATTATTTCTGGTCTCCGCTTTTCCTTCCCAAGTTCTGCAGCACAGCAGCCAGATACATTCTCCATAACTACCAGAACAGAAGCTTCCTCTTTGATAATCTCTACCATTTTGGGAAATAACCTGTGGTTTACCTTCCGCAGCTCCTCTAAAACAGAAAGTATTTCACTTACATCACTATCTGGTGGTAATGCTATTTCTTTGATTAAGAAGGGGGTCATCAGGTTTATTTCTATGACCTGGAATAATCCCTCCCTCAGTTTTTCTTTTATTTCATATTTACTATCAATGATATCTTTTACTTTTATCATCTCTTTACCTCCACAACCTAATACATCAACGGCTTTTTCCTTTTCTGGTTCTTGCTTTTTTAACATTCAATGCCTCTTTGCCTAATTTTTTCTCTTTTTGCAGCAATCCATACTTTTTCTCATAATTGCCAACAATGCGTTCTGAAGCCTTTTGTGCATCAGAAATAGCACGGAACAGCTCATTTTTATCTTTTTTCAATGCTCCTATCCAGCTTTCCAGATATTGTGTATGACTGTTAAAATGCTCTTTGTCATACTTTATCTGAAAGTCACCTTCCATAAAAATGGCTGCCATTTCAGCCCGTAATTCCTCTCTTGCATAATCTTCTGATCCAAATTGATTAATGATACTTCTGTCTAGCCTGCTTTTATGCCCCGTTGAGTGTGCCATTTCATGTAATAGCGTTCCCAAAAATGCCTCATCATTAATAAAGGCTTCTCTGGGTGGAAGAATAATCTTATCATCGGCAGGACTATAATATGCCCTGCCCTGTTTCATTTCTTTGATGGGACACTCTGAAACTGCTATAATTTTATCTGTCAGTTCTACAACCTGGTTTTTTTCTATCTGCCTCCCATCCAAATCTAAAGCCGGGAAATTTAGAAATTCTTGTGCATTATACACGGTAAAATAATTTACCATAGGTCTGCTCAACAGAACCTCTTTTTCCTTCTTTTCTATTTTCCCGGATTCATCTTCCTCTTTTACAATCTCTTTCTTGGTAAATATCCATTTTTCACACAAAATCCCCTTTTCCCTGTCATAGCTTTTAAACTTTAATCCTGCCTCTTTTGCCTGTTTATATGTCACCCATCTTGGATCTTCATAACCATGCTCCACCGCAGCATACATAAGCCGGAAACGGTTTCCACCCTGATATATTGCCTGGCTCAATGGATTCTGTGGATTAAATGCATTTCTATTCCATTGCTCCCTAGGCAGAATATATCCGTTTTCCATGTTCTGGATAATTTTATTTACTAATGCTGCTCTGCATCACAATTTCATACGCATTCATCTTTTCTTTCCTCCTCTGGTACTTCCACATAGACATCTTCTACATCTTTCTCAAAGGCTTCATCATTCTTATCAAAAGTAATACCATACTTTTCTATGTAATCTTCTCTATTCATAATCTTTCCTCCAATCCATCCATATCTATCACTTGTAAATACTCCAATAATTTGCCACATTTTCCGATTGTATAAAGTCTGCACTGTAGGTTCTTGCAGTTCTCTGCCTGCTTCCGCAGTCATTCACACTAATATTTCCTTTTGAATCAATGGAACGAAGAACTATATAATGCCCACCTTTTGTAAAATATCCCTTATGCATAATGGCTATGATGGTATGTCCCTTTTTCAGTTCACTTACCATATCTTTCTTGCTGGTTCCAAGGGATTTACAAGTTAATCCATACTTATGGGAAATATCCGGTATCATGCTCCAGGATGCTCCTGCCCCTGCCACATAATATTTGTGGCAGTTCTTCACCATCTGGCTTGGTATAATATTCTTTCCTGTCCAATAGGACACTACCATGCTAAGACTGCACACACCGCATCCACTCCTTGCAATGGTACTGCTTCCAAAAGAACATTTTCCCCATTTTGCATCTGTCTGGTAATACATTGGCATAGACGATATTTTCGGCTTTTCACCTTTTACCCGACTCATGACACTGTCCGAATAACCTGCTGTTCCATGCCTGCCATCCTTCCGCTGCTTATACTGGAATTTTTTCTGCAGAGTGGCTTTGTCCTTTCCACCATTCTCCTTTACAAAGCCTATGTAACCTTCCCCAAAATTGTAGCTCTGCACTAAAGTTTTGATATCCGTAATCTTTTTGGCTTTACATTTCTTTATTAACCCTTCTAAATGGTCAATTCCCGCCTTCACCGAGGCAATGCCTGCTTTTCCCGAATATCCGTTTACCTGTAGCCAGTTTGCATTATCCGTTTCTCCAAAGGTACTTTCCTGCTGCACCATGGAAACCACAATATCAATATATGGCTCCATGCCTTTCTTTTTCAAAATAGGGCGGATGTACTTTTTCGTCTTCTTTGCATCTGCAGCACAAATCCCTTTATATATTGGGGCATTGCTGTTATCATAAACTTTTCCGTCAATACAGGTATCCCCGCTGGTATAGGCACTGTATACCGCCTCATCTTCTTCTGCTGCTAATCCGGCTTCCTGTGCCATGGCAAGGAGTTCTTTCAATTCTTTTTTCTGATCCCTGTCAAACTGGTAGGTTTCTGTTATATCCTGCCAGGACTTCTGGGTAATTGTAATGGTTCTGGTCTTTTTCTCTATGGTCTCTCCCTTTTTGTTTGTCTTAGTCGTTGTCTTGTCTGAAACAGAGTATTGGTTCATATCATCAAAAACCTTTTTCAGCTTCTCTTTCACTTCTTTTGTTACATCTGCAATCTCCAGATCATATCCGTACTTCTCTGCAAACACACATAACACATCAGCAAAATTGCTTTTGGATACATTTATGTCAACCTGCCCGGTATAAGATCGTAACTGAATTTTATGGAATCCCTCTGCATTAGCAGCACTGTCAATGTTACTGATTAATTCTGTATAATACCCATCCAGCACACTTTCTAAGGTTTCTTCATTTCCTTCATGGGGAAAGAACAGGGCAAAAGGACTATATAACATTACCACAATAATAATCACTGGCATAAATGTCACAACCAGACTGCCAATCATTCCGGCAAAGAGTAAAAGAAGTTTTTTTGCTGCCCAGCCTGCAATTTTTTTTCCAATCCCAGTAATCCATGATTTTAAAATATCTTTTACAACCGTTCCAAAGCTGTCATTTTTTTCACGATTTGAAGAAAACTTATTCATCATGTATTTGCGGATACGCTTTCTTGCAACCCCCTCATGTCTCTTCTTATGCCGTTTCCGGTATGCCTGCCTGTCTTTGCTGTTTTTGTCCCTTTTATCTGGGGACATGTCCCGGTTTCCTGCATTATATTGATAACCTTTTCCAGAATACTCATTTTTTCCACGTACCCCTGCTATATATTTAGCTGTCCTCTTGCCTGAACGGTACATGGTTTTCCCTGTGTCTATACCTATTTTAGCCAAAGTTTTTGTACTTCGCACTAATGTCTTTCCGTTTTCTATGGAACCAAGCAGTTCCTTCCCACCTGTCTGTGACTGCATATCTGCCTTTATAAATTCTTTGCTGCCTTTTGTGGTTTCTTTTGCCACACCTTTGGCAACCTTAACCGTTCCTTTCACGGTTCCTCTTAATACTGCTTTTCCAACTTTCTTGACAAAACTGCCTTTTGGAATCTGTGATTTTTCAATATTTATTCTTACTCTTTCTTTTATTTTTCCTGCTTCTGTATAAAACTGCTGATATACCGGAGAACTATATAACTTCTGGAACTTCTCTTTTGTTTCTTTATCGGAATTTGCTTTTGCTTTCTCTATTTTTTTCTGACCAGCTTTTACCTTCCACACAAATTTTACTTTTGCTGCCTGATTAGAATAATTCTCTGTCTGCTCTCTTCTGTACTCTTGTTTTGTGCTATTTTCTCTTGTATTTTTGTTTTTTTCTTTCTGCCTGTAGTGAATCTTTCTCTTTCTGTTTACTGTATCTTTTTGAAAAGAATATGCTCTTCTCCTGCCTAAAAGATTCGGCGGTACCTTCCTGGTTGCCCTCTCATTTCTCCTGGTTACTAATACCTTTTTCTGACCAGCTTTGCAACAGAGCCTTTTCCTCTGCCCTGTTGCAGCCACTTTGCTTTCCCGTTTCGTATAATTAGCCATTTACCTGCTCCTTATATATCTTTGCAGCCTTCTCATGTAAGTTTGTATTAAACATCTGATACATAAGGCTGCCCTTCTCTACTCTTGCATCAACGGGAACGATCACATCACCAAAACGCAGCAATCCGGTACCTGCCTGTGCATAAGTTACATATCTAAGCTGTGCCTCACTGATTTCAATGGATTCCAGGATTTTCTCTTTATCTTTTGGTGACTGTTTCATGATTGCTGTAAACTCACTGTTGTTTACCATTGTGGAGCTTGTGGGATTCCTTAAAATGTCTATCACATTCTGGGTAATCCCGGTACAGATTCCTCCCAGTTTTCGGACCTTTTTCCATGCACTTTCCAGAAAATGTGTTGCCAAATCGTTATCAAGTAACACATGTAATTCATCAATGTATAACCAGGTGGCACGTCCAATGGCTGCATTTTTTTCAATTCTGGACAAAATATTGGACATCATAACAAGCATAGCTACTGCCGATAATTCTTTTCCCAAATCACGGATGCCATATACCACAAAACGGTTCTCAATATCCACATTTGTCTCATGGCTGAAAATATTCAGGGAACCATGGATAAACCGTTCCAAAATAAGGGCAATCTCTTTTGCCTCCCTCTCATCCTGCCGGGTTAATAAGTCAAAAAAGTCTTTCATGGTGGGAATTTTCTTGCCATATTCTATGCTGCTGATTTCAGAAAAGAGGTTTCGGACAACCCTGTCTATAATACTTTTCTTCATTCCATCCAGTTCTTTACCTGCACACTGTTCCACAATTCCCTGCATGGCTTCTGTTTTTTCCACAATCACTTCTTCTAATCTTGATGTCTGGGCATAATCAAACGGATTGATGTATGTATCTGTATCCGCAGACAGATTTACAATAGAACCATTAAATTTCCGGGCAATGTCATAATATTCATTCTGGGGGTCAATAACAATGATATCATCCTCTGTGTTGAGAAAAACACTTCCCATCTCAAGCTTTGTAAAAAAGCTTTTTCCCGATCCTGGGATACCAAAAACGAAACCATTTCCATTCAATAAACGTTTCCGGTTTCCCACAATAATATTGAGTGACAATTGGTTGGTTCCATAATAATTTCCACTGGGATCATAGAGTTCCTGCACATTAAATGGTATCATTGCTGCTAAAGCCCTGGTAACCAAGGTACGCATGGTGCTGACCTGACGCACTCCAACCGGCAATGCTGTGTTTAAGGCTTCTCTTTGCTGCAATATATGTCTTTCCATCTGGAATCCACGCATTTTCGCAATTTTTATCATGGTTTCGGTGGCATCATCCAGTTCCTCCTTGGTATCTGCTGTTAATATCATGGTCACCCCTGCCCAGAACATGGACTGGTCATTATCCCGGATATCATCCATGAGAAATTCCAGGTCTTCTTTTTCTCGTCTGGTCTGATAAGATATATCTGAAGAAAAATCATTGTTTTTATTTCTTTTCTGCTGTTGCTTAATGATGTTATTTTCCACACCTATATATTTATTTTTCAATTCTGCTGTTACAATATCCTTAGGGATTGGTACTGCATCAATGGAAACTACTGAATGAACGGGAACGGAGACCAATTCATTCAGGAATTCATCACTGTGGGAAGACGGCCACTTTTTCAAAAATAATGCTCTGCTGAACTTTTTCTCATCCTGGATATAATCCGGAAAAAACTTTACCATTACATTACAGATATCATTCCGGAAATCCAGATTATTGAAAGCACTTTCCGTAAAGTTGAAGTCGAATTCCCCTTCTTCTCCCATCCGGTAAAAATCATGGAGGATCTGCAGCCTTTTCTCTGCATCCAGCGGAATGATAATCGATCCCAGATCATCCATGAAAAACTGCTTTAAATTAATTTCCAGGTTTTGAAATTGTGCTTTGGCTTCTTCATAGTTGTTCCTCTGAACTGTAATGGTTAAATAGCGTTCCTGGTCAATCCCTTTCCTGCCTTCCAGAATTTTCTGGAACATAATTTCATTGTATGCCTCTCTGTATTTATCAAAGCCATCATCACGCATAGAAAAGAGTAATTCTTCCTTTGTTTTTTCCATATCCTTATTCTTATTACTGATCGTAATTTTAAAAGGCACATCAAAGGAATTCAGGATACCGCACCACCGCTCAAAGAGGGATATTTGTCCATCCCTGTTATGTGTCACATAATTGATATCCGTAAATAGGTATGTTTTTGTGTACTTCCCTTCAGCCACCTCAAAAATTCCTGATTCTGATATACTCCTGATTTCAATGAGCTGCTGGACACTTTTGGGTGTAGCAAACAGTGGTTCATCCGGATTTTTTAACTGTTTGAATTTATTGCCGAACATGGGCTTCTTTGATTTTTGTTTCTTCGTCTTTATCATAGTTTTATTGATTACTCCTTTTTCTTTCTATACACAAAAAAAGTGCAGTTTCTACGTTACATACATCTCATAGATACTACACTTTTTCTTTGTAATTATTGGGTTGTAATCTTTACCTTTTTATGCCTTTATTAGGGGCTTTCTTTGCCTTTTCTGGCTCCTTTAACTTTCCTTCCCTTATCATTTTGTCTTTAATATTTTGCACTTTCTCTTCTGGCATCTTGGCCACCTTTACAATAAAGGAAATCTTTGTGTTTTCCAGCAGCATATTCTGTACCAGTTCTTCCCTGCCTTTTTCTATGCCCTGTTCTATACCTTCATTCCGGATTCTTTTTGCCTCATAATCCAATACTTGTCCTACCATAACATCCTTTACTCCTTTCTTTACATTCTCATACTTTCTTGCAAGATTTTCCAGCACACTGTTTGACATTTCCTCAATTGTGATTTTGGTATACTCTGTAATTTCCTTATTGGTACACAATTCTTCCAGCTGTTTTTTTATCTGCCCATATTCTTCTTTCAATATCTCCAGTTTTTCCTTATCTTTATTGTATTCAGCAAACTTACTTTCATGTGTAAAAATATAAAAGGGTATCAGAAACAGCAGCTTTTTATCAAAAATATCTTTGAGGGAATAATCTTTGACTTTCATTACTGGAATATCCTGATACAGGCTTTCTTCTCCTACACATATTTTTATCTGCATTTTATCTGGTGTGGATGCGTTAGATCTCAGAAACAATATGGCTGAGTTTGGAAATTTCACTTCCAATATGTTATTTTTTATTTCTCCCTGATCCAAAGCAATCTGTGTATCATATTCAAACATCCTGACTAACATACTGTTATCGTTATTGGTCTGGCACTCCAAATGATAATTTTTGGGGTTATCACCATAAATCACAAAAGATGTATCCGTTATACGTTCCTGCAGGTTGCCATCCTGTTTATTAAGAAAATGTTCATTTGGATCAAATTCTATCTTCTCGTTCCCAACATAATGTTCATGAAACACTTCATTTACAAGTGGGATAATCAGGCTGGTACAGTCATTTAGCATGGTTCGGAACACGGCATCGTATGGTGTACCAGATGAGATATTATTTTTTCTGTCTGTCATAATTCTCTCCTTTTCATAATTATATCATATTTTGAGGGAAATAGTCTAGAAAAATGGAGTCACTTTTGACTTTTTGTAGTATCTATGAAATTGTCAAGGTTCTTTCTTTTCTAAGTATCAATTATTTGTCAGATGGTTTTACATCTTCCACAGGTCTTTCTTCGGACTGATACAATAATGGTTTTTGTATAAGTCCCTTACACGTTCTTTTCACGTATTCTGTAAAATTCATGCCATTTTTGTTGTAGAATCCGTTCAGGCAGATTGGAGCAACAACTGGCATGGACAGATAACAACTTGCTGTTAATCCTATCTTATCCTGCAAAAGTACAACAGATCCAACGCATATCACAGCGGATACCACAACAGAAACACACTGTTTCAGGCTCAGACCCATAAACAAGTTATCATGGTATTCCTCTATATTTCTGTTAATATCTACAGATAACATTTTTCTTTCCTCCTATTCTAGTAAGCACCCATCATTCGTTCGGTGAGATATTCAGCTTCTTTTACGCAGGCAACCAGAACGGATGCTTGTAAAAGCTTTCCAAGTAAACTTCCAATAACTGCCATAAAATTTGTTGTTCCAAAACTTGGTAAATTTATTGCTAACCCACGCATAAGTACAGTACCAAAAATTAATGCTGCTGCAATCACAATAGATGATATTGCATTCGCCAAAAATGCTTTTGTATAACTGCTACTGATTCTGCTCACTTCTCCTCCAGAAGGTCCTGCCATAGTTGCGAATGCTAAGGCACCAAAAGGTATCATTAAACACACCTTTAAGAATCTTGTATAAACAGTCCAAACTATAGAACATCCAAGAAAAATTAAAATTGCAGCAAGAATAACTACAACAATCAATACAACTATACTGCTTACAAATCCTAAACCTTCAATAACCTCCTTTTCGTTTGCTGTCATAGATAATTTTGCACTTTTTAATTTCAAAAAGCTTTTCAGTTCCTTGCAAAATGCCTTACAAACTTTTAAAATCTGTACTAAAATCTCTTTGCTATGTATTGTGAAATACTCTGCCACAATCAGCCGAACCAGATATCTTACAATAGTATCATAACGCATTTCTTCTCGGACATTCGTAGTTTCCGAACAGAATCCCAAAAGAAAAAACAATACTAACAGACTGGTTGCCACACCTACAAAAATGGTATTAATAGAATTGAGTACAGAAGACATTCCTTTTATATCCCCAGGCAACAATAACAATTTTGCATAAGATTCACTTAACAAGCTATTCCAAATCTTATACACCCCACTTAATAATGTTTTGATAGCTCCAGAGAAATTTATTTTTAGTAAAAATGCCATATTATAAAAATACAAATTATTTTCTCCTTTCCCATAATCTCCTATAAAAATGTGGATTTATGGATAACTGCCTTTCATTATGGATAAGTCTGTGCATAAGTTATGGACAACCTTCCAGGTAGCCCACAACTTACACACATTCTTACCCACAATTCCATGTACATGGCAGTTACCCACAAGCTCCACATCACGGTTATTATAATAACATAATATATTTTTTTATTTGTTTAAGATTTTTTTAAGAAAGCAATAATTATATCTATAAATATCATCATAAGTCCACCAAGAATACCTTTTACAGCAGAATTCGTTCCTGACGAATCAGATGATTGATATGCAGAAGCAAACTCAAACACACTTTTTGCCAGATAAATGACACCAGCAGCTCCAATAATTCCAAGCACGAGATCTTCCAAATTTCCAAATTTATCTGTGATTTTTTTTGCAGCTTTATCCCCTTCTGAACCAGCATAACAAACCATACTATTCATCTCCACAATTGCACACATCCCGGCACACATTAACCATCTTCTTGTCTTTACTGCCTTCTCCACCAATTTCTTTCCTGTTTCTACTATTTTGTTCATCATAATTCTAATCCTCCTAATTTACATTCTTTCTTTGTTTTAATTGTTCTAATACAAGACGGATTTGTTCCATCTTCCTTGCATCATAATCCTGCCGAAAGTAAGTTAATATCTCCTCTTCCGGCAAGCCATGGTCTAACCCCATACGCATCTGCTCCAGCTGGTTCTCTGAATATTCATCATCTGCCATACGTTCCACAATGGAAGGTTTTAAGGAAATTGCTTTTGCTTTTTGTGAAAATATACCATTTTCTTCTTCCTGATCATTGGTATCTATTATGCAATCTTCACCATCCAGCTCTTCCTGTTCCTCCTCATCCGTTTCCCATGCTTCTTCCTGTTCCAGTTCCTTTCTGTCTTCAGGAGTAAGGAATACCTGGTTATAACACTGTTCTTCCGATAATTGCAGAAATTCCTCCGCCGTCATCTTTATTACATGTACATTGTCCCCTTTCTTTTCACAGGTCTCATAATACTGTAGGGAATTGCTATTAAGAAAACAGAATGACGAGTTGTCATTTTCTCCAGGTGTATGTACATAATTTCCTTTTGCAATGCAGTCCCACTTTGGATGTTTTTTTGTGTTACACTTGTTATCAAGAATGGGATCCCTGCCACTGATAAAGATAATACATTTACTTCTGGGCATCTTACGTATTTCATCTGCTGTCATAAGCTCCCTTCCTATCACATCAAAGTTTTGGCTGGAACTTCCATTTTTTCCTTTGCTGACCCCTTGGCTTTTTTTCGTAATGGTTACTTTTCCAAGCTCTTCTGAAATGTACTTATGGGTACTTTGCTCGTTTCCTCCAAGGTAAACCAAGGTGTCACAGTTGCCTGGAATAGCCTCCCAGGTCTTTTCAAATAAAGCCTTTATCTGTGCTAAATTCTGGATTATGATATTGCTGCTAATTCCCCTGCTTCGCATGGTAGATAACAGCGAGCAAAAATCATCTGGCAATGCAACATTTGCAAACTCGTCTAACCAAAAGGCTACCTGTATGGGTAATGCACCTTCATAATTAAAATCTGCCTGGTAATATAACTCCTGAAATATCTGTGTATATAACATTCCAACCACGAAATTATAGGTCTTGTCCACATCTGGAATTACACAGAATAAAGCGGTCTTTGTCTTTCCATCTCCATTTACACCAACCCCCAGAAAAGGAATATCCATATCATCCTTTGACAGGATCCTTTTTAACTGTGGATTTCCAAATGGTGCCATTCTGGAATTTGCACTGATAATAATACTTCTTACCGTATCTGCAGCTCCTCTTGTTACCTTCCGGTAATTTTGCACAGCAGGATGGTTTTCTCCCTTTTCTTCTGCCAAAGCATCCATAATTTCATCCAATTCAGATTCTTCCCTCATTCCATCTTCGTCTTCCTTTACTTCCGCTTTTGTCAGAAGTTCCATCAGACTTTTAAAATTTCTTTCCTTCTCTGGCATTTCCATCCAGACATAATAGAATAAGGACTGTAAATACATGCTTTCCGATTGTTCCCAAAACGGGTCCCCCTTGCTGGCTCCTTTTGGTGTTGTATTTGCAATCAGGTTTGTAATCAGTTTGGAAACATCTTCTTCTTTCCTAATATACTTAAAAGGATTGTAACAGTCACTTTGGGACATCTCTACCAGATTTATTACTTTTACCTGATAACCAATATCTGTAAAATACTGTCCACAGCTCCGCAGGATCTCTCCTTTGGGATCTGTTATGATATAAGTACTGTTTGCTTGCAGGAGGTTCGGCTTTACCATACGATAAGTTTTTCCAGCACCAGAACCACCAATAATCAAAGTATTGTTATTTAATTCTGTTACTCTTGCATCAATGGACATCTTTACATTTTGGGAAAAACTCTTATTCTCTTCTGGTATCTTATCTTCCAAATCCCTGCACACAGTCTTGGGATCTGCCCATTGTGCAGAACCATACTCCTTTCCAGGCATATACTTTCTGTCATCCGTTATGTATACAAGAATCACCATGATATATACCAACAGTACAATTCCTGATACTTTTAGGGTATTGCCATTCCAATAATTCTCAAAAGGTTGTCCCACTACCTGGTTCAGTGCATCTGGATAAGTGAAAATATCCATCCCCGGTTCCCATGCTGCATTTAAGTAATATCCCAGTAACAAGGCAAAGCCTGCACCTGTCAAAATAAGCCATAAGGGTATCTTTTTTTTGCCTGTCATAACCTCACCTTCTTCCTATTTTGATTTTGCTTTTTTAGGCTTATCTTGTGTCCTGGTTTTGTTTTGATTCCGCTGTCTTGTCCTATCTTGGGAATGCTTCTTTTGTCTCTGTTTCACTGGATCAAAATGTTTCTTTCTAAGTTCGCTGCCTTTCATGCCCTCAACTTTTTGATTGTTTTTATCTACTATATCATATTCTCTGTCCCGTCTTAGAAAAGCAGTAATTTTCCTTCTGTCACCGGATATAAATGCGTCTTTTTTGTCCAGCCAGATAAACTTGTCCTTCTCATAAGGTATTCTTACTTTGATTTTATTCTGTGTTTCATCTACTAACAGAAGCTTCCCTTGCTTATTTCTGGTAGCCACACTGATTTCTTCATAAGAAGGATGGTTTGATAGCACTTTAAACTGGATATTTTGTACTGCCTGGTTAAACTCTTCCTGATTCATCCTGTTATTTTCATATTGTGATGCCACATCTTCCATTTCCTTGTGAAATTCCTTCATCTTTTCCATGGTTTTATCATCATAAATCTCTTTCGAGGTTTCAACTTGTGGACTTTGATATTTTTCAAACTCCCCCCTCATTTTATCTATCTCTTCCGAGGGAAACTCTACTACTTCTGGATTAGTTGGTGCAATATCATAAATATCTTTATCTGACATATCATTTACAAAATCAGCAATATCTTTTGAATCAACTTTTCCAAGTCCCATTCTCTCAAATAACAAGTTCATTCTTGGAATATCTTCTTTACGAAAAAGAATATCTGTCATGCCCCCTTTCCCACCTGGTACTTCGGTATAAAGAATTCCATATTTTTTGGCAAACTTCTCAAATTTCTTCATCCTATCGTTTGGTACCTGGCATACTTCCAAATTTACTCCTTGTTTTAAAAGGTCCTTCATGCTAGTTTTTCCAAGCAATTTTTCGTGGAACAACATATTGCTTAGAAATTTTACCAGCTTCTGTAATGCCTTTAACAATTCTTTTGTTATACGAAAGCAAACCTCAATACCTTGGATGGTAACGCCAAATACCTGCACTGTATCCTGGACTTCGCTCATATCTTCTCCTTTCTATCCTTCTTTCACTGGTGTAGTTGCACCATTGGAAGAAGGATTCTGTTTTTGTATAGTTCCTATTTAATATTCAGGTTCAGCTTAGCGGTAAATCCATTGTATGTTTTCACTGTAATTGTCGCCTTACCTTTGCCTTTTATTGTGGCTACACCCTGGCTGTTTACCGTAACCACTTTCTTATTAGAGGATTTCCATGTTAGTGAATAACTTGCTGCACCTTTATTCAGAACGGCTTGGAGTATCAGTTTATCTCCAATCCCCATTTTCACGCTCTTTACGCTTGTAATTTTAATCTTGGCAGGCTTTTTCTTTACAATTACCTTTAAGCTGTATTTTTTTCCATTAGCTTTCACATAAATGGTAGTCGTTCCTGTCTTGACTCCTTTTACAACCCCTTTACTTGTAACGGTTGCTATTTTTTTATTCTTGGAGAGATATGTAATCTTCTTGCCAGTACCATTATTCAGAGGAACAGCTACTTTTTCTCCCCTGCCTATTTTTATTGTTTTTTTCTTTAAGCTAATTGGTTTCTCTGTTACAACTGGTTTTTCTGTTACTGCAGGTTGTGTTGTAATTGGCTCTGTTGTTGATGTCATGGTTGGTTCTACTATTGGTGTTACTATTGGCTCTACTGTTGGTGTCACCATTGGCTCTATGGTTGGTGTCACCATTGGCTCTATGGTTGGTATCACCGTTGGCTC
>CAMWUK010000096.1 GCA_947177415.1 uncultured Clostridiaceae bacterium | reverse complement strand
AAAAGTATTTGTATATTTATACAAATTGATGCACATAAATGAATTATATATTAGGTTAATTGTTAAAAAACGAGGGGGAGAAGTAACATGAGAGTTGTTATTTGTGATGATGATATCAAAAGTTGTTCTAATATTGAAGAATGGTTAGCATCATATCAGCAGAAAACAAAAGTAAGATTAGAGGTAGATATTTATAATAATGCAGAACGGTTGATTCAACACATAAAGGAAGGTTACATATTTGATTTTATTTTTTTGGATATAGAATTGCCAGAGATGGATGGAGTAGAGCTAGGACGAATTATCCGGGATACATTGTCTGATAGATATATTAATATGGTTTATGTCTCTAATAAAACAAAATATTGTTCAAAGTTATTTGAATTGGAACCTTTAAATTTTCATAAGAAGCCATTAAGTAGAAAACAGATTTTGGAGGATGTAAGGAAAGTCCTCTCGCGAATGCATATTAAAGGAACAGTGGTGCCATGTACTGTTGATGGAAAAAAAGAAAATATTGCCTCTCATCAAGTTATGTATGTAGAATCTAATGGAAATATGTTAGAATTGATGTTAAAAAATAAGAAAAAGGCACTTATGCGTGGAAGTTTGGAAAAATTTAAAGAGGAATATGGTGGAGATTTTTTATTTCGCTGTCATAAGTCATTTCTGGTAAATTATGATTTTGTGCAATCTTATGAAACAAGATTTTTTGTTTTAGAAGAAGGAACACACATACCTATAGGAAGAAAATTTTCTGGCAATATGAAAAAGCAATGGATGGAATATGTGTTAGAAAGATAGATAAAATGAATAGAGCTAAGGATATATAGTGGCGTTAGCCGATAATTGGATCCATGTCAATACTTGAAAATAATAAGTAGAAGTATTGATATGGGTCTGTTTTTTGGTTTTTGATAACTGTTCAGAACCATAAACAGTTACGATTTTTGAACAATTCTTTCCACATGAACTATTTCGTGTTATAATTGAGGTATATATTTGCCGGATGGAACATATTTCGGTATAATAAGAAACAGATATATAAAATCTGGATAAAAATATGAAGCAAGGGAAAAGAAAGGATAGGTAAAGAAGAATGGCACTAAGAAACATTCGTGAAATGGGCGATGATATTTTAAACAAAAAAGCAAAAAAAGTAAAGGAAATGACAGAAAGAACAAGAATCTTGATTGAAGATATGTTAGAAACTATGTACGAAGCTAATGGAGTAGGGCTTGCAGCACCACAAGTTGGCATTTTAAAGAGAATTGTAGTGATTGATGTGTCACCTGGAGAAGAACCAGAACCAATTATTTTGATCAATCCAGAAATTTTAGAAACTTCTGGAGAGCAGACTGGATATGAAGGATGCCTTAGTGTGCCTGGAAGGTCAGGCATTGTAACCAGACCAAACTATGCAAAGGTAAAGGCACAAGATATAAATATGGAAGAGATTATTATTGAAGGAGAGGAATTACTGGCAAGAGCACTTTGTCATGAAATTGACCATTTGGAAGGACATCTTTATGTAGAAAAGGTAGAAGGTGATTTGATTTCCAACGAAGAATTATATGCACAGATGGAGGCAGAAGGGCAGGAATAAACCGAGATTATTCACGGCCTTAAGCATGAACTAAGTCTTATGCAAGCCGAAGGCTTAGAAAAAAGACTTAGTCATGCTTGATAGGTCAATTGACGATGATTGCAGACAGGTGACGCTATCAAGCGGCTCCTAGCTGCGATAGCAGCGGTCTGCAATATAGGACGTGAATACTTGAGGATAAAATGAGGAAGCAGGAAGGATTTGATAAAACATGAGAGTTGTGTTTATGGGAACACCAGACTTTGCGGTGGAAACTTTAGAAGCTATCATAAAAGAAGGACATGAAGTAGCAGGAGTGGTAACTCAGCCAGATAAACCAAAGGGCAGGGGAAAGAATATGCAGTTTACACCTGTTAAGGAGATAGCAGTAGCAAGAGGAATACCTGTTTATCAGCCAGTTAGAGTAAAAGAACTAGAATTTATAGAAGAATTGAAGAAAATGAATCTGGAAGTAATTGTGGTTGTGGCATTTGGGCAAATTTTGCCAAAAGAAATATTGGATATGCCTAAGTATGGCTGTGTGAATGTGCATGCATCTCTGCTGCCGAAGTATCGTGGAGCAGCACCAATACAATGGGCAGTGATTGATGGCGAGAAAGAAAGTGGTGTGACTACCATGCTTATGGAGGAAGGTCTGGATACAGGAGACATGTTGAAAAAAACGGTTGTGCCTTTAGAAAAAGATGAAACAGGTGGCAGCCTCCATGACAAACTGGCAGCCAAAGGTGCCAAATTGCTTATTGAAACTTTAAAAGAGTTACAGGCAGGAACAGCTACAAGAACCAAACAGGATGATTCATTGTCTAACTACGCAAAAATGCTGGATAAACATTTAGGTCAAATTGATTTTACGAAACCGGCAGAAGAGATTGAACGGTTAATCCGGGGATTAAATCCATGGCCAAGTGCATTTACAGGGATAGATGGAAAGACATTGAAAATATGGTCTGCAACAGTTATTAACCGGGAAGCAGAGGGGAAATTTGGTGAAGTAGTTGAAGTAAATCAAGATAGCATATTGGTAAAAACTGGAAATGGATTGCTGCAATTGGATGAAGTACAACTAGAAGGGAAGAAACGAATGGAAACAGATGCTTTTTTACGTGGATATCCTGTGGAAGTTGGAACCATACTAAGTAAATAGGAAGGAAAGGTGATAAGTATGGGAATTTATAGTATGTATATTTTAAATGGCATGGGACTGTGGATAGGAGCAAGAAGATATTATGGTATGTTTTTTGATCCTACCTACATTTTAATTATTATTGGAGTATTGCTTTCTTTGCTTGCATCTGGGTTGGTAAAAAGCACTTATGCAAAATATAAAAAAGTACGAAGTATGTCAGGATATACTGGTGCACAAGCGGCAGAGAGAATCCTTCATCAGGCGGGAATTTATGATGTGCAGATTGTGCATATTAGTGGAGATTTGACGGACAATTATAATCCACAAACAAAGACCCTTAGTTTATCGGACTCTGTATATGGAAGTAACTCTGTGGCTGCAATAGGAGTAGCAGCTCATGAATGTGGTCATGCAATACAGCATAACAAAGAATATGCACCATTAAAGTTGCGGGGAGCAATGGTACCGGCAGTTAATATTTGTTCCACGATTTCATGGCCAGTGATTTTGTTTGGAGTAATTTTAAGCTGGAATCAGACGCTAATTACACTTGGTATTATTTTCTTTGCAGTGGCAGTTTTATTTAGTCTGGTTACTTTGCCGGTAGAATTTAATGCATCTGGAAGGGCTCTTCACATTCTTGGGAATAATGGAATTCTGGCGGAAGATGAGGTAAGAAAAGCAAGAAAAGTATTAACCGCTGCAGCAATGACTTATGTAGCTTCTGCTGCCGGAATGATTTTACAACTTTTAAGATTAATTATTTTATTTGGAGGAAACAGCAGAGATGACTAAATCCCAGTCTATAAACACAAGAGAATTAGCATTGCAGATACTCCTTAAAGTGTTGGAAGAAGGGGAATATACCAGTACTGTAATTCCAAGTGTATTAAAAAATTATCAGTATTTAGAGAAAAATGAGCGGGCATTTTTGACCCGCTTGTGCGAAGGAACCATAGAGCGTATGCTGGAATTGGATTATATACTAAATCAGTTTTCTAAGGTAAAAACAAAGAAAATGAAACCCGTCATCCGTAATATTTTACGAATGAGTGTTTATCAGATGAAGTATATGAATCAGGTTCCAGATAGTGCAGCATGTAATGAAGCAGTAAAGTTAGTCCGGAAAAAGGGATTTTCCGGGCTGGCTGGATTTGTGAATGGCGTGCTTCGCAATATCAGCAGGAATATGGATTCCATTGAGTATCCCAAGGAAGAAAAGCAACCAGAAAAATATCTTAGTATCCGTTTTTCTATGCCAGAATGGATTGTCAAAATGTGGATAACAGATTATGGTTATGAAACAACTAAGATAATGCTGGAAGCAAGTATGAAGGAACGTCCGGTTGTAATCCGGTGCAATACCAGAAAAGTCTCTATGGATGAATTAGTAAAAAGTCTGAAAAGAGAAGGCGTAAAGGTAGAAACAGCAGAGTATGTGGATTCTGCCCTTAAGATTTCCGGTTATGATTATTTAGAAAGATTAGATTCCTTTCAAAAAGGATGGTTTACCATACAGGATCAGAGTTCCATGTTGGTTTCTCTTGTTGGAGATATTAAAGAAGGATATCAGATTATTGATGTATGTGCAGCACCTGGGGGAAAAAGCCTACATGCAGCAGAATTACTACAGGAAACAGGAAAGGTGTCTGCCAGAGATTTGACATTATCCAAGGTATCCCGAATAGAAGAAAACAGCAGAAGATTAGGAATTAACAATTTGGAAACAAAAATCTGGGATGCCAGAATATTAGAGGAAGAAAGAATAGAGTCAGCAGATATTGTATTTGCTGATTTGCCATGTTCAGGACTTGGTGTAATTGGAAAGAAGAACGATATTAAATATAAGATAACTAAAGAAGGTATAGATAGTTTAGCAAAACTGCAACGTGAGATTTTATTAACTGCCAAAGAATATGTGAAACCAGAGGGGATACTGATTTATAGTACATGTACAGTGAATACTTTGGAGAATGAAGAGAATGTGAAATGGTTTTGTGAACAGGGAGATTTTGTTTTGGAAAGCCTAGAGCCATATCTTCCAAAAGTTTTATGGAATGATCATACAAAGGATGGATATTTACAAGTATTGCCAGGAATTGTTAAAACAGATGGATTTTTTCTTGCAAGATTCCGAAAAAAAGGTGGTAAAAGTAAAGAGGAAGAGAGTTAAGTAATATGGAAAAAATAGATATCAAATCATTGAATTACCAAGAACTTTTGGCTAAAATAGAAGAACTTGGGGAAAAATCCTTCCGGGGAAAGCAGATTTATGAATGGCTGCATCAAAAGGCGGTTATGAATTTTGATGAGATGACCAATTTGTCAAAGGTATTAAGAGAAAAATTAAAAGAAAATTTCTATATTGCCCAGACCCAGATAGTAGATAAACTGGAGTCAAAGGACGGATGTACAACGAAGTTTTTATTTGTTCTGCAAGATGGAAGCGTGATTGAGAGTGTGTTAATGAAATATAAACATGGCAATAGTGTGTGTATTTCTTCTCAAGTTGGATGCCGTATGGGGTGTAATTTCTGTGCATCTACTTTAGGCGGTTTGGAGAGAAATTTATCTGTGTCAGAAATGCTTGGACAGATATATGCCATACAGAATATGAAAGGAGAAAGGGTTTCCAATGTGGTTGTTATGGGAACAGGGGAGCCTTTGGATAACTATGATAATCTGGTGAAATTTATACGAATGTTGACAGATGAATATGGATACAACATTAGCCAAAGGAACATTACCGTATCCACCTGTGGTTTAGTAGAAAAGATTCACAAATTAGCACAGGAAAAGTTACAAATTACTCTGGCAATTTCCTTACATGCACCAAATGATGAAGTGCGAAAAACATTGATGCCGGTGGCAAATAAGTATAGTATTGCAGAAATAATGAATGCATGCAAAGAATACTATGAAATAACAGGACGGCGTATCAGTTTTGAGTATAGTCTGGTGAAGGATGTAAATGATTCCAAGGAATATGCAGAGGAACTTGGCAATTTGCTCTGGCGGAAGAATTGTCATGTAAATTTAATACCGGTGAATCCTATTGAAGAACGAAATTATAGGGATTCGGACACAAGTTTTATAAAGAATTTTAAATTGACTCTTGAAAGATTTGGAATAAATGTTACCATTAGAAGAGAAATGGGCAGAGATATTGATGCTGCCTGTGGACAATTGAGAAAACGTTACATGGATAAGATGGAGGAGGGAGAGCATGAGGACATTTTCCATAACTGATGTAGGTATGGTAAGAAAAATGAATCAGGATTATGTATTCTGTAGTAATAACCCCATTGGCTCACTTAGCAATCTTTTTTTAGTAGCAGACGGTATGGGAGGACATAAAGCTGGAGATTATGCATCAAAGTGTTGTGTCGAAAACATGATTACTGCTATTGAACATAGTAATTTAAAGTCACCCATTAGTATATTAGAACAAGCTCTGCAAAAGGCCAATGCGGCAGTTTATGAGACAGCAGAAAGTGATGTGGCATTGCAGGGAATGGGAACTACCCTTGTGGCAGCAACCATTCTTGGAACAGAAATGTATATTGCCAATGTTGGAGATTCCAGAGCTTATTTGATAAGAGAATATATACATCAAATTACAGAAGATCATTCATGGGTAGAAGCTATGGTAAGAAAAGGTGAAATAGATCGGAAAGATGCAAGATTACATGAAAAAAAGAATGTAATAACCAGAGCAATAGGTATGGGACCCATGGTACAGGCTGACTTTTTTGAAATATCTCTGGAAGAAGGGGATATTTTGGTGATGTGTACAGATGGCTTGTCAAATATGGTTGAAGATGAAGAAATGTTTGAAATTGTGAAGAATAGTGAAAGTATAGAAAGTGCTGGAAAAGAATTAATCCGGACAGCAAATGCTAATGGAGGAAAAGATAACATTGGATTGATATTAATACAGATATAAAAGTGAAAAGAGTGTCTATATATAAGAAAATTGTAACTGTTCATGGTTCTGAACAGTTACAGAAAATTTATGATGCGAAGGATAGAATATAAGGAGGATAACTATGATAATTCGACCTGGAGTCTTTATAAGTGATCGCTATGAGATTATTGACAAAGTAGGCAGCGGTGGAATGGCAGATGTGTACAAAGCGAAGTGCCATAGATTAAATCGTTTTGTTGCAATGAAAATATTAAAGGCAGAATTTAGTGATGATAAAAAATTTGTAGAAAAGTTTCGTGCGGAAGCACAGTCAGCGGCAGGCTTATCGCATCCTAATGTAGTAAATGTATATGATGTTGGTGAAGAGAATGGTATGTATTATATTGTTATGGAGCTGGTAGAGGGGATTACATTAAAGAGCTTCATTGAAAGAAAAGGCAAATTAGAAGTGAAAGAAGCTGTGGGAATTGCTGTGCAGATTGCACAGGGAATGGAAGCAGCACATGGAAATCATATTGTTCATAGAGATATTAAACCACAAAATATTATCATATCTAAAGAAGGGAAAGTAAAAGTAACGGATTTTGGTATTGCAAAGGCAGTAACATCAGATACTATAACTTCTAACGCTATGGGATCAGTACATTACTTATCACCAGAGCAGGCAAGAGGTGGCTTTAGTGATGAAAAGAGTGATATATATTCTTTGGGTGTAACCTTGTATGAGATGCTTACTGGGCGTGTTCCATTTATAGGAGATAATACAGTTTCTGTTGCACTTTCCCACTTGCAGGATGACCCAATTCCTCTTAGAGATTTAGAACCAGGAATTCCAGTTAGTTTAGATAGAATTGTGCAAAAATGTATGCAGAAGAAACCGGAATACCGTTATTTAACTGCATCAGATCTGATTGCCGATTTGAAAAAATCTTTATCTAATCCAGATGGTGCATATATACAGATTTTATCCAATCGTGTAATGGAGGATTCTCCAACTATTAGTTTTTCGGATGATGATATGCGTAAGATTAAGAGTGCAGCTCACACAACTGCAGATAGGGAAGAATACTATGAAGAATCAGTTACACCAAGAAGAGAAAATAATCGTACTGTTATGAAGGAAGAGTATGAAGATGAGGATGAGGAAGACGAGGATGAAGATGTAAATCCAACCTTAGAAAAACTTATGAGTGTTGGAGGTGTTATTGCTGCAATCATTATTGTTTTTATTATCATATTCATTATTGTTAAGGCGAGCGGAATTTTTGGAGGAGGAAAGCCAGATCCAGAGGAGACACCGGTTGTTAGTACTATTCCTACATTAGAACCCACTATAGGACCTACTATTGAAGTACAGAATAAAGTACCAAACGTAACTAATTTGAGACTTTCAGATGTACAATCACAGTTAGAGAGACTTGGACTTAAGGTGGTTGTAACAGAAGAAGAATCAGATAGTTTGGATGCAGGTTACATTATTCGCCAGGACTTAGAAGCAGAAACACCAATTACAGAAGGGATGACTATTAACTTGGTAGTAAGCAAGGGGAAAAAAGTAGTTCCTGCCATACCTAATGTACCTAATGTAGTAGGTTATACAGCCAATGATGCACTTACAACTTTGCAACAAGCGGGATATCTGGTAGCACAGGAGTCAGAATACAGTGATAGTGTTGCAGAGGGGAAAGTTATCCGAACCAGCCCTTCGTCAGGAAGTAGTGCAGAAAAGGGAACAAAAGTTACTATATATGTAAGTAAGGGAAAAGAAGATACTGATGTACAAGTACCGGATTTAAGAGGTTGTACACAAGCACAGGCTAGAAAAAAATTAGAGAATAATGGATTGGTATTATCTGATACAATTGCATACGAATATGATGATAATGTACCTAAGGATCAGGTTATTTCACAAAGTTATACAGTAGGTGCTTCTGTGGCCAAAGGAACGGTTGTATCAGTTACAATAAGTCTTGGAAAACAAAAGACTTATCGTTATGTGGGCAGTATTACCATTTCCGATAACCCATTCGTGACTGAAGATCAAACCGGAAATATTAAGTTGACTCTGAAACAAGATGGAAAGACAAAAACAATATATGAAGCAAGTCATGGATTAGGGGATTTTCCATTAGTCATTCCTAATATAGAAGGATATAGTAAGTCCACCGGACAAGTTTATATGTATCTGGATGGAGCATTTGCAGGAGGACCATACAATATCACATTTAAGCAGGTAGAAGAATAATGCGGGGAAAGATAATAAAAGGAATTGCAGGATTTTATTATATTGAGACAGAACAAGGGGTATATGAGTGTAAGGCAAAAGGTGCATTCCGTAATCAAAAAAAGAAACCATTGGTAGGAGATAATGTGGATATTTCCATTCAAGATGAAGAGAATAAGAATGGAAACATACAGGAAATTTTACCAAGAAAGAATCAATTGATTCGCCCAACTGTAGCAAACGTGGATCAGGCGGTTGTAATTTTTGCAGCCGCTAGTCCTGCACCAAACCTTAACTTATTGGATCGTTTTTTGATAAGTATGGAGCAATATAATGTAGAAACGATTATATGTTTTAATAAAAGTGATTTGGTTACAGAGGAAGAAAAGAACAATCTCAAAAAGATTTATGAGCCATGTGGATATCGTGTGATTTTTACCAGTGTTAAGTCTGCTTATGGATTAGATGCAGTAATGAATTTGTTAAAAGGAAAAACCACAGTTCTTGCAGGACCTTCTGGTGTTGGTAAATCTTCTATGATTAATTATTTAAAACCAGATGCCAATATGGAAACTGGTCAGCTAAGCCAGAAGATTGAACGGGGAAAACATACTACCAGACATTCCGAATTGTTTAAGTTGGAGAAAGACAGTTATATTATGGATACACCAGGATTTACCTCTCTTTATTTAGATAACTTAGAGAAGGAAGATCTTGCCTATTATTTTCCAGAATTTGAAAAATATTATACAGATTGCCGGTTTCAGGGATGTATGCATTTAATGGAACCGGATTGTAAGGTGAAGGAAGCGGTAGCTCAAGGAAATATTAGTGTTGTCAGATATGAGAATTATAAATTATTCTATGAAGAATTAAAGAACAAAAAGAGGTATTAAATATATAGAACATAAGAAAAGAGGAATGATATGAATAAATTAGCACCATCAATATTATCTGCAGATTTTTCACAGTTAGGAGCAGAAATAGAGAAAATAGAACAGGCTGGAGCCGATTATATTCACATAGATGTTATGGATGGAATGTTTGTTCCTAGTATATCTTTTGGAATGCCAATTATGAAAAGTATCCGTAATAAATCAAAATGTACTTTTGATGTTCATTTGATGATTGAAGCACCCGATCGTTATCTTCAAGATTTTAAAGATGCTGGGGCTGATTTGATTACTGTACATGCAGAGACCTGTACACATTTAGACCGTACAGTCACTGCTATTCGTCAAATGGGATTAAAGGCAGGTGTTGCCCTAAATCCTGCGACACCTCTTCTGGCAGTAGAGTATCTTTTAGATAAGATAGATATGGTTTTAATTATGAGTGTAAATCCAGGATTTGGTGGTCAGTCTTTTATACCATATTCTCTAAAAAAGATACGGGAATTGAAACAAATGATTTTAGATAGAGACTTGAAGGTGGATATTCAGGTGGATGGTGGTGTAAATCTGGAAAATGCAAAGGAGATTTTGGAGGCAGGAGCCAATATTTTAGTGGCAGGAACTGCTGTATTTTCTGGTGATGCAGAAACAAATGTAAAAAAATTTAAGGAAATAATGAAATAAAGAAAAAGAAATTAGATGTAATATTTGATAAAAATATTGCGTCTAATATATTAAGGAAATATAAATACAGTGTTGAGAAAAATGTAGCTCCTTAAATACCAAATTACAATTAGGAGGAAGAAAATGAGAATATCAGACATCATATCCATTGCAAAATCATACTTGATATTTGGAATTATTATTGCAGTATTTTTGGTTGCAGTATTTCTTTTTATTTATTTTGTGGTGTATAAGAAAGCTATGAAAGGAAAAAGAACCCTTTCCAAAAGAAAGTTATGTTGGGGCATTATATTTGTTTGCTATATATTTGTGGTTTTAGGAGCAACCCTGCTAAGTAGAGGTGATTTTTATCGAAACAGAACGATTGTGCCGCTACTGTACTCTTATAAAGAAGCATGGATGAATTTTTCTGTGAGAGAATGGAGAAATCTTATTTTGAATATTTTTATGTTTGTGCCATTTGGATTTTTAATGCCTCTTGGTATAAAATATTTTCAGAGTTTTTGGAGAGTATACCTTTCAGGTTTTCTTTTTGCTTTGGGGATTGAGTTAGTGCAGTTGTTATTGAATATGGGAATTTTTGAGTGTGATGATATTCTCAACAATGTGCTGGGAACCATGATTGGATATGGTTTCTTTGCAATATGGGCTTTTATGGTTGCTGTTATCCGAAAGCAATCAAAATCTGTTTGTTCTGTTATTTTGTCTCAGATTCCACTGATTTTAATAGTGACAAGTTTCATAAGCCTTTTTATAGTGTATATGAATCAAGAACTAGGGAATTTAAGTTGTAGATATGTTGTAAAAATAGATTCTGATATATTACAAGTGGAAACGAAGGAAACATATAAGAACAATGCAGCTTCAATGCCAGTGTATAAAGTTAAAAAAGCAAGTGTGGAAGAGACAAAGGAATTTGCCTCAAAATTTCTAGTAAATCTTGAGGATACAATAGATGAAAGCCGTACAGATTTATATGATGAAACGGCAGTTTATTATGGCAACAAAGATTATAGCTTATGGATAGATTATAGAGGGATGACCTATCAATTTACTGATTTTAGTACATTGTTTCCAGACAAAGTAATTAAGAAAGAGGAAAATGCAGAGGAACAGACTATTCGCAGTCTGTTACATAAATATATGGTAGAAGTACCAGAAAAGGCAGTCTTTGAAAAGAAAGGGGATGGAAAATATTCTTTCGCCATCCAGCAATGTGTAAAAGATAATATAATGTATGATGGGACTATTCGTTGTGAATACTATGATAATGGAAAATTTGGAACGATTAACAGCAATTTGTTAAGTTGTGTTTATGAAAAAGAATATCCTGCTATTTCAGAACAGGAAGCTTATCAAACAATATGTGAAGGTAAATTCCGGCATAATATAGATAGTGAATCACTTGACGTGAAGGTAGGGAAGGCAGTATTAGACTATGAAGTAGACTCGAAAGGATATTATCAACCAATATATCGCTTTGAAGCAGAGATAAATGGAGTAAAAGAACAAATAGAGATACCAGCATATTCTTTTTAAGTAGTGTATTAAAATTTTTGAGGATGTAAAGATGTTGCAATGAACAAAATAATTGTCAAGTAACAGTTCAGGTAGGCCTGCACACTCCGCTGTGCAGACCGTATAAAAGAATAAAACAGGAAAGGGAATGGGGCAATTTATATGCGAAGATTGCCCCATTCCGTAACAGATCAGCCCCTTGGCTGAACTGTTACATTGTTAAAATTAGTATAAGTAAGTATTCGCTTTTTAGATTTGTTTGGTGAAAATGGCTAAATAAACAGATGGAGATTTGATAGATTGTTCATATTGTATAAATGGTATAAAAGTTATATAATAGAGCAAAGTACAGATAAATCATAAAAAGGTATATACAATGCTGGTTATGATGCGAAAAGAAGGGGGATAAAGCGATGCTAACAGAGGAAAAGAAACAAGAAAAGAAAATACCATGGTTTCGGTCTATCCGGACAAGAATTATCTTTATGGTATTTTTGTGTATGGCTATTTTAGTGGGAATTTCCATGCAAGTATCTGTAAGTGGAATGAAGGATAATTACAGTAAGATAGCAAAGAATTATATGTATGATTTGGCTGTCTATGCCGGAAATGGTATTCTGGGAGATGGACAGATGGATGAAACAAAATTTGAGGCATTAGCGAAAGTGAGTGTACAGGGAATTGAAAGCAGTTATGCTTATGTAGTATCAAAAGATGGAATGATGCTTTATCATCCTACAGCAGATAAGATTGGGCAACCTGTTGAAAATGAAGTTGTAAAAGGTATTACTGAAACTTTAAAAACAGGAAAGATTCCAGAACCAGAGGTAGTAGTGTATGAATTTAAAGGAAGTACAAAGTATGCAGGTTATTATGTGACCTCAGATGGAAACTATATTTTGGTTATTTCTTGTGATGAAGATGAAATGATGTCACCAGTTGCAGACTACACAATGCGATCTAGTGTTTTATCAGTGATTTTAACTGTAATTGGTCTTATTGGTGCGTTTTTACTGGCAACAAATATTATTCAGCCTTTTAAACAGTTGGGTGGAGTAATCCGTAAAGTGGGAGATCTTAATTTTGTGAAAGATGAAAAACAAGATAAATTGAATAAACGCATGGACGAAACGGGATATATGAGCCAGGCTATTGATACAATGCAACAGGATTTGGCGAAAGTGGTGCAGAAATTACTGAAGGAATCTAAAGAACTTTATGAGGCATCTGAACATCTTGGGAAGGATGCTTATGAAACGACTATACAAATATCCCAGATTGATACAGCGGTAAGCGAAGTTGCAGAGGGAGCCACTTCCCAAGCCAATAAAACAGAAGAGACCATCAGCAATGTTATGGTTATTGGAAATATGATTCAAGAAACAACAAAGAAGATTACAGAATTAGAGAAAAATATTCAAGATATGAAAAATGCAAGTAATCATGCTGGTAAGACATTGGGAGAACTTGGTGAAATTAATGACCAGTCAAAAGATGCTATTGAGACTATTTACAAGCAGACCAATGTAACCAACCAATCCACTATTAAGATTAAGGAAGCTACTGCACTAATTGCTTCTATTGCGGAAGAGACAAATCTTTTGTCATTAAATGCATCTATAGAAGCAGCCAGGGCTGGCGAGAATGGTCGGGGATTTGCTGTTGTAGCCATGCAGATTCAAAAACTTGCAGAGCAATCTAATGAAACAGCTTCCCGTATTGATGAGATTGTGAGTGAGTTGTTGAAGAATTCCCAAGAAGCAGTAAAAACTATGGATGAAGTGAAAGTGGTCATGAACAAACAGAGTGAGAATGTAGAGTATACAGGAAAGATATTTAAAACTGTTGAGGAAAAAGTAACAGATTCTATGAAAGGGATTGACAGTATCGTAGATTTTACAAAGAGTATGGACGAATCCCGTGTAACAGTTGTAGATACAGTTCAGGATTTGTCTGCAATAGCAGAACAAAATGCTGCAAGTACAGAAGAAACTTTTGCATCAGTAAGTCAGGTGAAGGATATTATTGAAAATGTATCAGATAATGCAGAGCATTTAAGAAAGATTGCAGAAAATCTGGATAAGGAAATAAAACAATTTAAAATATCATAACTATAGAAATATCCTCATTGTGCAAAAATATAATGAGGATATTTTGTCAGATTGTATGAAATGTTATATATGTTAAATTTCTGCTTTTCTATTATAAAAAACGTAGAATTCTTTACTTTAAAAGGGTAAAAAATGGAAAAATAATAGCCGATATACTATATGAAAGCATACGATTTGAAATAAGAAAGTTTCAATTGTATAGTTTCAAAAAAATCTCTGCTTTATAGAGATTTTGATACATATATAATTAAGAAAGGAGGCATAAGTATGAGTGTAAATGCAACAACATCAAGCACCTATGGTGCATACAATACCACATCGGTAGAAGCTTCAAAGGAAGCTACAGAGAAAGTTAGCACAGAGACAAAGGATAGTGCAGCAGCAAAAGAGACATCAGGAGCAGTTGTTTTTGAGAAGACATCTGAGGATGCTAACAACAAAGGAACTTATTCTATTAACCGCATGAGTAAGGAAGAAAGAAGTGCTTTGGTTGACAAATTAAAAGCAGACCAAGAGGCAAGACAAAAACAGCTTGCCAGTCTGGTTCAACAGATGATGTCAAAGCAAGCTGGAACTTATGGATTGGCAAATAATGATAAGGATGGTATTTGGAAATTCCTTGCGAGTGGTAATTATACTGTAGATGCAGAGACAAAAGCCCAGGCACAAAAGGACATTGCAGAAGATGGTTATTATGGAGTAAAACAGACTTCCCAGAGACTTTTTGATTTTGCGAGTGCTTTGGCTGGCGATGATGTGGAAAAGATGAAAAAGATGCAGGATGCTATGCTGAAAGGATTCCAAGCAGCTACAAAGGCATGGGGAAAGGAACTTCCTGGCATTTGTAATGATACCTTACAAGCAGCAAACAAATTATTTGACGACTACTATGCATCAAAGGAAGCAGTGCAGACTGCAGTAGAATAAGTGATAATTAAGAACAAAATAAAACAGGAGCAGTCATTTTTTATAATGACTGCTCTTGTTGTATCCCATTATGAATAATGTTGGATAATATTACAAAAAATAAGAGAGAAAAGAATATAAAATTTTAAGTGCTTAGAGAGAAGAGATATGTTATAATAGGAGAAATGAGATTTTAACGAATGGAGAATGGAAATGCGAGAGGATCAAAAGAAGAAAAATCAAAGAAACTTTATAATAACAGGAGCTTTGTTTCTGGCATTTATTTTGTATACTATTGCAGTAAAAGTAGTGGATGTACAAGCGGTAGGACCAGAGAATTCCAATATAGGTTTTGCAACCATTAATCGAGCAGTATTTATATTTTTTGGAGATAATCCATTCTGGTATAATGTAACAGAAGTAACAGGGATTCTTGCTCTTTTAGTGGCAGCAGCTTTTGGCTTGTTAGGAGTGGCACAGCTTGTTACAAAGAAGAGCATTACAAAAGTGGATACAGATATTATCATATTAGGTGGATTCTATGTGTTAGTGATGATATTTTATGTATTGTTTGAAGTGTTTATAATTAACTATAGACCAGTAATTTTAGAGGAGGGATTGGAAGCCTCTTACCCTTCGTCTCATTCCATGCTTGTTTTTTGTATAATGATTACAGCAATTATGCAGTTTCGTTCCCGCATATCAGAGAAAAGAGTCTTATTGATTGCAGAAATTGTATCCATTGTTATCATTTCGGTAACAGTTCTTGGAAGATTAGTGTCAGGGGTGCATTGGTTTACAGATATTTTGGGAGGAGTTTTGCTTGGTACCGCTTTGGTAATGTTATACTATAGTGCAGTTGAATGTATGAAATATATGCGAAAAAAGTAGCTTTTGTAAACAGATCATACACATCATGTTTTCGTAGAAGGAGGATATGATGTGTTGTTTTTTGTTACAGTTCAGCCATAATGTATATTCTGGCAGAATATGAATGATATGACCAGACTGTTACTGTTTTTTATTGTTTAGAGAACAGGATAAAGGGGTATACTATAGGATAAAAGGGAAGAGTAAAATGGATGAAAAAAAGAGACTTGCGAAACAACAAATATAAAAAAATAAAGGAGAAGAAAAAAGGCAACTATATGTTGCTGGGAGTAATATTAGGGACAGCAGTAGGAGCGGTGGTTGGCATATTTAATGTTCATAATCTTGTTTTTATACCAATTGGTTTATTGATTGGATTTGGGATTGGCATTAGTATAGGAAAGGAAGAGGGGTAAGTAGCATTATAGTAGAGAGCAGCAAAAAGATAGGAGAATAGAAAATGAAGAAGAATAGGAAAAAAAAAGTGGGAAAAATATTTTTGCGTGTATTTTTAAAATCTTGTGTATGTATTGGGTTGTTTTGTCTGGTTTGTGGTATTAGTTATAAGGTTACCATGTTTTATTATGAAAATGTGGCAGAGGTGGAAGGTAATCCAAATTTGTATGGATTGCTTGAAAAGATAGAAGCGGATGGAAAAGCAGAAACAATTTCTAAGAATTTGATTTTGGTAACAGGTGAAGATGATGAACAAATAAAAAATATATTAATTGAAATATTTAATAATACTACGGGAAATCTGGACTATATTACTGTGCCGAAGAATCTGGAATTTACAATGAGTTATGAACTTTATAAGAAACTTGCCACTGTAAATGGAGACATTCCTCAAATTATCCGGATGGGGAAAATACATAAATATTTTCAAGGTGAAGGCATGTATCAATGTGCACAAATCCTCCTAGAAGACTTACTTGATATTTCTTTTAGCTATTATACAGTAATTCCAATTAATGTGTATAAAGAAATGTTTGTAAAAGAAAAAGGAAGTGGAATGCAAATATGGAAAGATAGTTATAAAAAGCAGATGTTACAGCTTACTACAAAAGAGAAATATGAGGAATTTTTCAAAAAGTATTGTGATAAGGTAAAATCCAACTTATCTTATGAAAAAAAATGCAATTATATATCTGGATATCTGGCAGGAGGTCCTAAACAGGTAGTATTTTATAAAGTCAGTGGGGAAAATGTAGGTAATGTATTTTCTATTGCTGTGGAAGAGACGAATTCCTTAATCCATCAAGTATTAAGTAATGCTGCTTATACAGAAGGACAGAAAGTGAAACATAATAATAAGAGTAAAGTTTCTTCTGTTGGTTTGCCTGTTGAAATATTAAATAGCACAAAGGTGAATGGATTAGCATCTGCATTTCAAAATAAACTTGCAGAACAAGGCATGAATGTTATCCGGATTGGAAATTATACTGGAAATACTTTGGAAAAAACTAAAATTATTGTAAAAGAAGACGGATATGGTCAAGATCTTCTTGACTATTTTAAAGATGCAGAAATTGAAGTAGGAACCCTTAGCAAAGATGTGGAAATCCGGATTATTCTTGGAAACCGGGATGGAGAAGAAATGTAAAATGTAGTTACAACATAATTTAAACTATGGAAACAGATATTTAATGGAAACGTAATACCTACCCCTGAAAAGTATGGTAAAATAAGAATATCCTCCACACTTTGGAATAAGAGTGTGTGAGGGCATAATGATGAGAGAAGGGGAGTGAATAGGATGGAACAGAAGGTAAATATTCTGGATTTTCAGGTTGAGATACTAACCTTGGATTTATTGAATAAAACCATAGATGACTATTGTAATGACGAACAGATGCGTGCCATCCTGTTTTTGTCTGTTCCCATTATTGAAGAAGCCATGGATTCACCAGACTATCGGAGAAGAGTTGCTGGTTTTCAGATGCTTCTTCCGGGAGAAGAGGAGATTCTTTTTAAGGAATCCGAAGAATTGTTAGAACAAAAAGACGTTGTGATAAATGAATCCTGTATGGAAGGATTACTTCGTGCCTTAGAAGAAAGCCATCGGAGTGTTTATCTAGTGGGAGATGAATTAGAAAAAACAGAATTATTTCTTCATTATTGTGAAGAACAATGTCCAGCATTACAACTGGTTGGAACTTTTGTAACAGATGAGGATATGGATGATGAAAAGTTGCTCAATGATATTAATACCAATTGTCCAGATGTTATTTTGACTGCCATAGCACCACAAATTCAAGAGAATTGGATTATGGAGAATGCAGATAAATTAAATGGTAAAGTTTGTATTGGTGCAGATGTTTTGATACAGAAAGTAGTTGAGCAATATCTTACATATTTAGAAAGAGAAGTTCATACCAAAATAT
>CAMWUK010000095.1 GCA_947177415.1 uncultured Clostridiaceae bacterium | reverse complement strand
AGTTTGCACCTTACTGGGCAAATACCAGTTCCAATGGTCTGGTTGGGAAATTAATCCGCAGTGGCAGCCAAAATGTAAAAATGATTATGGAGGATTTGTTAAAGGGTGATACATTCTATACCGAAGTGGATGAACAGATTGTATTTAACCAGTTGGATACAAAAGAAAGTGCTATCTGGAGTCTTTTGCTGGCAAGCGGTTATCTTAGGGTAGAGAGTTATACCTTTCAGGAACGGAGAAACCGTTATTTGTATGGCTTAAAACTTACCAATCTGGAAGTGCAGATAATGTTTGAGGATTTGGTGAAAGAATGGTTTGAAGAAACAGCTTCCGACTATAATAGCTTTATCAAAGCATTATTATTGGACGATTTAGATGCCATGAATGAATATATGAATGATGTAGCAGTACAAATCTTCAGCAGTTTTGATACTGGAACACATCCTTCCAAAAAACAGCAGCCGGAGCGTTTTTATCACGGATTTGTTCTGGGACTTTTAGTGGATTTGCGTGACCAGTATCTGGTTACATCTAACCGGGAAAGTGGATTCGGGCGTTATGATGTGATTCTGGAACCGCTGGAAAATGAGTTAGATGCGATTATTTTGGAATTTAAGGTACACAAACCGAAGAGGGAAGCTACCTTGGAAGATACGGTTAATGCTGCTTTAACACAGATTAAAGAAAAAGGTTATGCCACAGATTTAATTGCAAAAGGACTTCCAAAAGAACGGATACGCTGTTATGGGTTCGCCTTTAAGGGAAGTACTGTATTAATTGGATAAGAAAAAAGAGGGCTGTCAAGCTCTCTTTTTTTCAAAATTATTGTTATACAAATGCTTCTATACCAGCCTCTCCAATCAATACCTCATTCCCTTTAAATGCAAATCCATACTTCCGGATCTTCTCTTTTGCAATACCTTTATTCACCAGCACCTGTTCATATTTCTGCCTTTTCTTTTCCCACTATTCTCCAAACACTTTATCCATCAATTTCATTTGTTCCCGTTTACGATCCAAATCCGAATGTACATACCGGTTCATGGTGAAATTCACTGTAGAATGTCCCAGTATCTCACTTAATGTCTTAATATCAAAACCATTTCTGACACAGTTTGTTGCAAATGTATGGCGTAGACTATGGAATTTGATATGGTCTATTTTACATTTTTCCAATACTCTTTGAAATGCATATTGTAGAGTCCTTGGATCATAAGGCACATTTTTTCTGCCTAAAATATACTGGTTTTCTTCCAACTCATCCAAGTTATATTCTCTTAACTTTTTATACAAAAACTCTGGCATAGGAATAACCCTGTATGACTTTCTGCTTTTGGGTGCTGTCACTATAAGTGAAGTTTTTGTATCTCCGTCTGTTTTTAACCGTTGTACGGTTGAACGGACATGGATTAACTTGTTCGTAAAATCTATATCCTTTTTTTGAAAAGAGCAGACCTCACCGAGCCTTACCCCTGTAGACAGAGTAATCAAAATGCCCAGATTATTATGACTATTTCCCTCTAAAATATATTTCAATAATTGTATAATTTGAACATTGGATAAAGTTTCTATTTCTTTTACGAAAGGACTGGGTAACTCAAAGGTAACTTCTATCGAATCTATTTTGCCAATACACACACTATACTTTAAAATAGCTTTTACAATATAAAGAATACCTTTCATAATGCTAATAGATAGATGCTCTTTTCCCCCAGTAAAATACAATTCTTCTATTTTCTGGTTGACTAATTGTGTGTTTAAATTTTTTGCCGGGAGCGTTCCCAGATAAGGCAAAATGTAACTATCCAATAAATACTTATACTTGGAATAAGTAGATTGTTTTACCTTTATTCCTTTTCCAAATAGCCACATTTCACTAAGTTCCTGAAAAGTAATTTCTTCTTCATTTTTTAATACCATATCTTTCATTTATGATCCACTCCTAATATTTTTATTCTTCATAGCATAAAAAACCATGAACATTTTTCCACAAAACAGGTATATTTTTCTTCTATAAACTGTTAATAAAATATTACATCTTTGTTTAAAATCTATAAATTCATTGTTGATTTTCTGTTTTCTCATGTGATTTTTTACAAATCTTGTTGACAAATTTTAGTCCACGCATTATTATTAAATTAGTTGTTTTATGTCGATTTAATGTTGTTTCGTAGAATTATATATTCTACGAAATTTTTGTGCTTTATTCCTTTTTCACTATATTTTATTTCGGCTAATAAATATATATTTTCTTATTTTTTTAGAATAATCGGATAGCTCATGAGAAAAAGGGTCTGTCACATTGTTTAATATGACAGACCCTTTTTCAAGTGGGATGCATGCAATAACTATTTCAAAGTGCTGCTTTTGCACTTGTGTACATCATCGTTTACGAAACTCCCATGCGGAATATATTTATGGTGATGCCTAATTGTGCAAGGCATGGGCGTTTTGTAACTATTCAAGTAGAAACACGCATTTACTGCATGTTTATGTATATCAACAGTTCTGGATAAGCTTCTTTATTATCTCTAATCAACCATCTTTTAAATGCTGCAAACGGAGAACTATCCCCCAATTGCTGCTTCAAAAGGTATTTTAAATCTTCTTTTTCTTCATCTTCAGCTTCCTGATATTCCCGAACATATTCTTTAAATTTTGAAATTTCTTTCCTCAAAGTCCTTCTCAGAATTTTGGCCTCCATTTTCTTTTGAGGAGTGGATCCATAATATACTTCCTTCAATAGTTTTTGAGTATTTATTGTTTCTTCTCTACAATCTAAACTCTCAAATATCAACTCCTCTTCTGTACCAAAATATCCTTTCTTCCGAAAAGCAATCAATTGGTCTACATTCTCTTTCGTACAATCTATAATTGGTTCATATTTGTCACGTTTTATATTGTTACAATGAGCACAAGCTAAAAAAAGATTGCTCCAATCATACTTCAAATCCTTATCTTCATGATGTGAAAATAAATGCTCAATTTGATAAGAAGTAATTTCTTTATTTTCACATATATAACATTTACCATGGAACATCTCTTTAAGTGCTACATTTACTTCTTGAGTATTATACGTATTGTTCTTTGATTTTGCTTTCTGCAAAGACTCTATGGCTTTTTTAGCTTTTTCTGTAATTTTTCGTTCAACTCTTATCATAGATGTTTTCCTTCTATCTCCTCAAATTTATCTCTTGCTTCTTGAGAAAGTCCTTGGGGAATATTCCTCAATTCGCTTCTGAGTTTAGCCCGTTCTGCATGTTCTTCCTCTGTTAGTTCTTTTTTTCCAATTAAATATTTATATTTCTCAATTTTTTCTTTCAATTCATCTGAATATTCGTCCACCCCAAAGTATCCTTCCACAAGTCCATCAGAAGAATATACAGATAAATTTTCTAATTCTACACTTTTCTCTAAGTCATACGCTTTAGCATTCGAGATTGAATTAAGGATATATGGAGAATGTGTTGTAACAATAAATTGAATTCTCGGAAAAAACTTTATTAAAAATGGCATAATTTTTTTTTGCAAATCAATGTGAAGATGTGTCTCTAGTTCATCGATCAATACAATCCCCTCTATATCATATTGGCTAAGTCTATCTCGAAAAATCCAATTTTTGTCCATTCTTAAAATTAAATCTGACACAATATGAATCACAGAAGAATATCCATCTGAAAGTTCATCGAAACCAAATGGTACTCTTCCTGCTTGATGAATTTTAAATTCATATTCCTTATAGTTATATTCCAAAGAAATGCTGTTATCATCCAGCAAAACTCTCAAGGCTTCTACAAAGCGGTCAAACCATTTTTGAATTCTATCTACGTTTGCCATATCTCCTTCATTTCTTGCATATGACTGTTGTGTTTTCAGATGTACCATATACTTATGCAGGAGTTTCCCTGGTTCAGAATCAACACTATAACATTTGCTTAACCAGACTTCTTCCACACCATATTTTCGAATAATCTTAGTTTTTCTATCTGCCGAAAAAAATGCTGTTATAAAATTACCTTGCCTATATAAAACATCTAAATCATTATAATCATTAAATAAAAGTTCCACACCATCTTTGTACTTTTTTATCCATGATAACTTTGTCTGATAATCTTTTAATTCATCAATCAACTTCTTAAATCTTCCATCATTTATAGATTTTAAATATTTTTGAAGAGATAAAAGTAATGATGTCTTTCCAGAACCATTATTGCCAGTAATCATTAAGTGTTGTCTTTTTTCTTGATTCAGTGATATGGATATATTAGATAAATGTCTCAATTCATGAATTTTAATTTCTGTGATATAATGTTCCATTCTCATTTCTCCTTTTGAGATACTCTGCTTGCTACACTAGATATTATATTTCATCTTATAAAGTAATTCAATAGTTTCCCTTTCCTCATGACAACTCAAAAACAGCCAGATTTTTATATGGATTAGTTTTTGCCAGTCCTATTTTGGTAATTTGTCCTGAAAATGTGCCAAACTGATGCTGTAACACTTGAAATGCTTCCAGCATCTCTTTATTTGTCAATTTCTTTCCAATTGTTGTATGAGGCATCCAGCAAAACGGCTGATAGCAGGAACTAATTGAAATATTCCCAGCTTGTGTAATACAGTTATAGATATCCAACGACAATGTATGTAAATATTGATTCAATACTGGAGTGAAATAAATTACATGGGGAAAAAATGCACCTACTGAAACCCACTGCACGATTCCAGATTTTAACTTCGTAACTTTTTGTTCTAAAAGCCCAATCACCTGTTCTTCATGTTTTGTATGAAAAGCTGAGATAGTAATATGTGGCGGCACACAATTATCAATCATAAAGGTATTGCCTGTTTTTTTAGCCACTTGGTCAATATATTGTTGTATTTTAAAAGTTGTAGACTCATCAAAATAAGCAGAAATCAGGTACATTTTTTCATACTCCTATTCTTATTGTTTTATCATTACCCCCTCCTAGAAAACTACCACAAGAAGCATTTTAAACTTCTCTTTACCATAAACAGCATGAGGATGTTTTGCTGGCATCACTATAGATTGTCCTTCTTTTAGTTCATACTGTACACCATCAATAGTGATTCTTCCTACTCCGTCCAGACAAGTTACAAATGCATCCCCTCCTGATTCGTGAGTACTAATTTCCTCGTCCTTATCAAAAGCAAATAGTGTAACACTTACTGCATCATTTTGAACTAGTGTTTTGCTTACCACCTGTCCCTCTAGATATGCCACTTGCTCCTTCAGGGTAAGAACCTTTGCTTTATCCATATTTTTCATTTTGCCTTCCATATCATTTAACCTCACTTTATATTTATTCATTATACTACCATTTAATATACCATAAATTTCCGCAATTATCCATTTTCTTATTATATTTTGTTGCTGTTCACCGGTTACAGTTCACACCTACGGTGCAAACTGTAACAGAATCCAGCCTATTTGCAATTCGCCTTTGGCGAAAGGCTGGATTCTTGGCTGTTCTATGTTCTCGGCACATAGCTTGACAGCAAGTGTCAAGCTTGTGAGTGAACAGTAACGTTCACCGTTACTGTCCACCTTTCTACTGCACCAGATATAATTTACCGGAATATGGCGGCAAATCTATAACAGTCTTTCCATTTTCCAATTCTACTGCATCGCCAGCCTGCTCCTGTCCATTTCCTCCATAGCAAGCCATATCCGTGGATAACATAAGTTTTAATTGACTCCCCTTATCCACAGATAAAGTAACATTTTTCTGCTCTTTATCAGAAAGATTTAAAGCAACAATACAGGTCTGTTTTTTATCTGTTCTTTCATAGATATAAACCACCTGCTCTTCCTTATGGCAATCCAGCCAGCGGAAACCTTCCTGTTCATAATCAAGGGCATAAAGTGCTGGATTGTTCAGATAGATATGATTCAAGTCTTTCATATAATTGTGAAATGCATCATGTAATGGATATTTTAAAATATCCCAGTCTAACTCCCGCTTTTCATCCCATTCCCGAAACATTGCCAGTTCATTTCCCATAAAGTTCAGTTTTTTGCCCGGATGGGTAAGCATATACAAATATAATGCTCTTGCCTGTGGAAATTTATCCTCATAATCTCCATTCATTTTCTGGGCAATAGTTGCTTTTCCATGTACGACTTCATCATGGGAAAATGGAAGCAGAAAATTCTCATCATAATAATACATCATAGAAAAAGTCAGCTTATGATAATCCTTAGTCCGGTACTGTGCATCAGTTTTAAAGTATTCTAAAGTATCATTCATCCAGCCCATATCCCACTTATAATCAAAGCCAAGCCCCCCATCTTCAACTTTTTTTGTCACACTCGCATAAGCACTGGAATCCTCTGCTGCTAAAATAACAGCAGGATAAGTATTCTTAATATGCTGGTTCATATTTTTGACAAATTCTGTAGCATTTACATTTACACCTCTTTGGGGATTTCCCTGCCAATAAATAATGTTATTTATAGCATCCATACGAAGTCCGTCAAAATGGTATTCCTCCAGCCAGTAACATGCATTAGACTGTAAGAAACTTTGTACCTCTCCTCTGGAATGATTAAAGTTTTTACTTCCCCACTCGCTTTGCCCCACATCTGAATTAGGATATTCATAAAGCTGGGTGCCATCAAAATCTGCCAATGCATAATCATCTACTGCAAAATGTACTGGTACAAAATCCAGAATCACCCCAATATCATTTTGGTGGCAGGTATCTATAAATTTCTTCAAATCATTCATAGTTCCATAACGGGATGTGGGACTATAAAATCCAGTACACTGGTATCCCCATGAATTATCACAAGGATGTTCACTAATTGGCATAATTTCCACATAATTGTAACCATACTCCTTCAAATAAGGTATCAGTTTTTGGGCTACTTTCCCGTATGTAAACCATCCATTTTCGTCTTCCTTATTTTCCATCCATGAGCCAATATGCATCTCATAAATATTAAGAGGTTTATCTTTACAATTTGTTCTTTTGGACATCCATTTTTCATCTTTAAATCTATAACTATACAAATCTCTTACAATAGATGCATTTTGTGGGCGGAGTTCCATGCCGTAGCCGTAAGGATCTGCATGATCTACACATCTTCCATTACTGCCATAGATGCGGTATTTATATTGCATACCTTCCTTCACTTCTGGAACTTCTATCTCCCAAAATTGTCCATTATACACTCTTGTCATATCACTTTCTGTCCAGCCATTGCACTCACTAATTAGGCAAACCCTTTGGGCTGCTGGTGCAAAAACACGAAAAACTGCTTTATCACCTTGCAAATGACAGCCTAAATATTTATATGCATCGAAAATCTTTCCTGTATAAAATCCATAATAATCCATAGTATCTTCTCCTTATCTTAATAAAAATTTTAGTTAATTGACTAGTATCGTTTATTTCTGTTATACTTATAAAAAGTAATACTTTCCTTATTTGATGATGCAATCCCTTGTTGGGAGTTGCTATGTCTCTTTAGGGTTATACTAAAAAATTTTGGACTATTATACAACCAACAATTTTAGAAAGGAGTCGTTTATTTGACACATTTGCAAAATTGTCGGATTACTGTAACTATTCAGGTAGAAATACACATTTACTGCGTGTTTCTACCTAAACAGTTACGGATTACTTAATAATCCGAGAGTATTGACATGTTTCATTTAAACCAATTTGCTATGGATTTAAGAGTACAAAGAACAAGAACAAATATAATAAATGCCTTTCTGGAATTACGTTCCAAAAAGGCACTGGAAAAAATAACAATTAAAGAACTGGCACAACTTGCAAATATTAATAAAGCGACTTTTTACACCCACTATTCAGATATTTATGATTTATCTGAACAGGTAGAGCTTGAAATTATCTCTTCTATTCTCTGTGATGTAAACCATCCGGAATACCTTATTGAAAATCCAAAAGAGGGAATTAAAGTACTAGGTAATGCTATGATTGCAAGAAATCCAATTCTCTCGGTTTTATATGCAGGCAACCGTCACTCCCGCTTAATCGATCAATTGGAAGTTCTATTGAAAGAAATGATTTATGAAAATTTTCCTGAATACAAAGATAATCTGCGTGCAGATATTTTTCTTACTATATTGATACAAGGTACTTTTCATGCGTATGAACAACATAAAGAAAAAGATCCCCAAGAAGTACTGGAAATCATTTCCAGCATCAATGAGAATCTTATACATAGTATTTAACCAGAAGTTAGTCATGCTTAATAGGTCAATTGACGATGATTGCGACAGGTGAGGCTAACATATTGTAACAGTTCCATAGGAAAAAAAGGGGGTACTATGTAGAATTGATTTAAAATACCTTTGGCTTCATGGTGAATACAAAAGCAGAGGGAAGATTTAGAAGTACCAGTTTTATATCCTCAAGATGAAACCATTCTTGAAAAAATTTCTTTTTTAACAAGGTATACTGAAAGGTAATAAATTTCCCATTTTCTCCTAAAATCCTGCTAGTTGTTGTAAGAATTTCCTTTGAGATATTCTGGGGTAAGGAGGCAAATGGTAATCCAGAAACAATATACTCTGCAGATGGTAACTGATGTTTCCTTAGATATTCTTCTGCTCTTTGTGCCTCACCATGTATAATATAAACCCCATCATGTTTTCCAAATTTTTCCTGTAACATATCATAAAAATTTTTATTTTGTTCAATCACCAAAAGCTTGGTTTCTTTGTTCTTTTTCTCTATTAGTTCTCTTGTAAATACTCCTGTTCCTGCCCCATATTCTATGATACAATTACAGTTAGAAAAATCAATAGGCTCTGTCATCTTTTTGGCTAAATTTTTGCTACTTGGTGCAACTGCTCCCACTGTTTTCATATCTTTTAAGTATTCAAATAAAAATTTCATCAATACAACCTCCTTATTACACATACATTCTAACAACTAAGTATTATCTCAATGCAAAGAAAAAAGGAAAATTCTTATTATATTTCAGAAGAAATTTCCTTTTTTACTAATATATGATTCTTGTAACCGTTTCATATTGGAACAGTTACTTTCTCTTATGTTTAAAGGTTAACATAACAATAATATTAATGCCATCCCAAATAGGGCATAAGCTACTCTCCATTTCATAGAATCACGTCCTTTCCTTCTTCCATTTTCCTTTTTTATTATAGCAAAAAAAGAAAAAGAAATTCTTATATAATTTCTTAAGAATTTCTTACTATTTTCTTACACTGTTACGTATTTGTAGAATCGTAACTGTTCAGAACCATGAACAGTTACGTTTAAGTCCATAATAATTCGCCTTCGGCAAAGGGACTTAAACATTGTAAACTTTACTTTTTCTTACAAAACACGCAGTAAATGCGTGTTTCTACCTGAATAGTTACGTAGTATCTACAAATGAACATGTAAAAAATATTCTGCCTTTGTAGGAAAGGTAAAAGAATATAAAGAAAATGTCACTTAAAAGTTGGTTATCATTCAATCTTCTATGTCATCTTGTTAACTAATAAATGCCCAGAGCCGGAATCGAACCAGCGACACGGGGATTTTCAGTCCCCTGCTCTACCGACTGAGCTATCTGGGCATGTGCCACAATTTGACAACAAAACTATTCTATTGGATTTTCCTTAGTATGTCAAGAAGTTTTTTCAAGTTGTTTTAATCTTCTCTTATCCAAATACATTCTTTCATCTGCCTCCGAAATGGCTTTATTAACTTCAGATGCCTTTGCCGTTCTGCAAATAGAGAATCCCTGTGCAATTTGAAGAATTGCCGGAAGGTTATCTTCTTTATTTACCTCATCTATAGCATGATAAAATTCCTTTGTTGCCTCCTGATAACAACTGTCTAAATCCTCTCCCTCCAGCAATACACAAAATTCATCTCCACCGATACGAAATACCTTTCCCTTCTTTCCATAGGTATTTTGAATAATATTAGCAGCACTACAAATTAATGTGTCCCCTTGGTCATGTCCTTGCTGGTCATTTACCTGTTTCAAATTATTAATATCCAGAAAAACAATTCCTAAAGACAAATGTTCTGCCTGTTGTTCCAATTTCTCCAGCTTTTCTAAATATGCAGTACGGTTTCCTACACCTGTGAGACCATCCACATAAGCCAGATTCTTTACAATATCATATTTCAAACCCTGCTCCATCAATTGATAGGTTCGTATCTGACTACTGATACCAAAAAAAATAATAAAAAACAACATTCCTGCTCTTAAAAACTGAGCACGATCCATAGTGTCCACTTGTGTATAATTGGATGCAGAAATAAAAGTAGCAACAGCAAGTGCCAGTATTCCAAATAGTTGTATAGCAACCTGTTTGTCCAGCTTTTTTGTCTTAATAAATTGATAGCAGAAATAAATAGAACAACCAAATAGCAATGCGACATTTAAAAATGTACAAATCCAAGCACCTTTCAGCATGTGATGCAAATCCATTCTGCCACTAAACTGCACAACTACACACAATAGAATATATCCTACCTGCAAATATGCATAAATTCTTATAAGTGGTTTTTTCAGTAAATTATAATAGTAATCCATGTAAAAGATTAAGGGAAGATTGTCTACAATCATCACCATGTTATCAAGCAGTTGTACAATTCTCACATCATCCATGTAAAGCTGCAAAACATTGGTTTCTAATAAACACCATCCTCCAAGCAATGTAGCATACAATCCCAGATAAATGATTCCTTTATTTCTGTTCTTCCTTTGAAAAACAGGAACCATTTGCATAAAAATCATCACAATTCCAATTAATATCATCAGAATGCTAAGAAATACTGCCATCAATTTATCAGAGACAATACTATGTATAATATCTGCTTCGTCACCTAAGCGTATATAATCTACTGTTATTGCATTTGTATCATAAACCATATACACCTGTAATTCCAGACATTTTCCCCCATAACTTCGTTCAATGTCTATTTGGTTCCAAATATTCCCTGGAGAACGGTTATAATAAGGAGATTCGTATACTTTTGTCTCATAAATCTGCTGCCCATCTACCAGTACTTTTGTATAAACATCCTTGGAACGATACACAAGAGTCTGTTTATCTTCTAACTCAGGAATCTGATAATACAAGGATAACACACCTTTTTCCTCATCCATATAGGAACCAAGACTTGTAAAATCTATGCTCTCTGTACCCTGTTTTGTCAAATGCCAGTATTGCTCAATATTTTCAAACTCATATTTTTTTTTAATGTTATTTGTATTTTTCCCAAAGTAAATGAAAACAATAAGCAGAATCATTCCTATTAATCCGAGAAAATACATTCCTTTGATTAGTTTATTTCCATGCCTATATTTCCTTTTCATTTGTCTGAAAGCTCCTTCTTGCAAAACTTTAATTTCTTATACAGTATAACAGTATTTTACAAATTTTTCCATACCTTATATTGCCTTATACCACTTTCCTTGTGCTGTCAAATTTTTATCTGACCACCCATTGGTCTTTTTACAATTTGCCCGGATTAAAGCACTACTTTCATCCTTATTCGAAAGATTCCATATACAAAATCCTACTTTGTTATTTCGTAAAAATTTAATCCAGCGGTTTGCCTCTTTTTTATTCACACTGCCATTTCCTGAAGCATCTGTAATTCCAAATTCTGTCACCAAAATTGGTAACTTTGCTTTTAGGGCTTCTTTGGCTTTTTTACGCAAATCTTCCTTGTGAGTTCCACTATAAAAGTGCAGACTGTATACCAGATTCTTATATTTTTTTATTGGACTTTTTGCTGCTACATCTACATCCTGGCTCCAAGTTGGTGTTCCAACTACAATCACTGCCTTTGGACTATTTTTTCGAATTATTGGAATTATCTTTTTCGCATAACTTTTTATTTGTTTCCAAGTAGTACCACTATTTGGCTCATTACAGATTTCATAAATTACATTTTTATTTTTCTTAAATTTCTTGGACATTTTCTTAAAAAATGTTTTGGCTTCCTTCACATGAATATTCGGGTTGCCATCACTTAAGATATGCCAATCCACAATTACATACATTCCAAGGTCTGTTGCCATTTCCACACCACTTGCCACTAATTCTTCTAATCTCTTTTTATCTCCTCCACTGCAGTATCCCGCATATTCCTCTGTGTATAAGGCTAAACGGATGGTATTTACTTTCCATTTATCACGGAGATTCTTAAAACCTTTCTTATCTACATATTGAGGATACCAAGAAAGTCCATGAGTGCTTACACCCTTCATCATAAACTTCTTTCCATTTTCCCCAACTAAAGCAGTTCCAGAAACTGACAATTGTCCATATTGTTCTACTGGTGTAGTCTTTGCGGATATCTTTGTTACTTCTGTTATTATTATCTTTCTTTCCGATATCACTTGAACTCCACAAAGACTTGCCATCATGAAAATTATCAGGCTAAATGCCAATACTCTTTTCTTATTCATGGAATGTCACCCCTTTTTCATATATAATGCCAAATTCAGGAATCATCTCTCAGCCAATATAATTTGTCCAGCTAATCCATACTCCAATTGCCAGACAAATAGTTGGAATTACTGTTGCCCCTTCACTTCCAGTTACAAATTTCTTTAATAAAAAAGTATACAAAACCGCTACACCAATAGATAGCAGAAACAAAACTATCCCAAGCACTGCCTGCATCTGTCCATGCATCATGGCATAACTAAATTTCATAAAAATCCCTAAAAATCCACCTAATATAACATTAATAAGACTAACGATAAAATCTTTCATAAGAGATTCCATCCCTGCCACCTCCTGTTCTATCCTCTCAATATTATCCATATATACTGTATAGGTAACTGTCCAGAACTATAAACAGTTACATACTAATTTTTTTCCATCCAACACTGCCTCTATAAGTATGTCTTTCTGGTATGTTAACTTTAAAGAAAAGAAAGGATGCTCTTCTTCTATAAGTTTAAAAAAAATCTTGTCCCCTTCCCACAAGTTTAAATGATACATTTCATTCTTTTTCACCCATACCAATTCGCCCTCATCGCAAACTTGCATGTTTCCACTCCACTTGTCGGCTGTGTATAAATGCATATACTCCGCTTCATTATCATCACAAAGAAATGTAACGATTCCCCGGAAAGTGTAATGTATCAAGTCCAATCCAGTCTCTTCTTTTACTTCCCGAAGCAGGCAGTCCTCCGGACTCTCACCCTGTTCAAAATGCCCGCCTACTCCAATCCATTTATCTTTGTTGATATCCCGTTCTTTCTTTGTGCGATGCAACATCAAATAGGAATCTCCCTGTTCTAAATAACAAAGAGTAGTCAATCCCATCTCTCCTCCCCCTTCCTTGTCTAATCATTATAGCATAGTTTTTCTAAAAAAACTATAACAATTGATTTCTGTGTTTATCCTGAAATCTAAAAAAAGTACTTCCTAAATATCTTCCATTCCGCTATAATAAAATTATTCGTACTAATGGCTTATTTTTGTGCATCTTCTCCTATTGTCTCAGATATAGCTTTTAGGTACAGAAAGGATCCAAACACAATTATGAAAAAGAAAAACGGCAAAATTTTTGCAAATATCATTATAATTTTACTCTTAATCGTACTGTATTTTATAATAAGGACTAAAATTGGCATAACAGTAAATGACAGTCAGATATCTTTAAAAGACAATTGGCAGATAACAGTCAACAATATACCCCATGAAGAAACTGTCTTAAAGGATGTATTTTTTCCTGTTACCAACATCGGAGACCATGTTGAACTGAAAACAATATTACCAGACATCTCCACAACAAGCTCTGTTCTCCAATTTAAAATATATCATTCCATAATCACTGTATATTTAGATGATCAGAAAATATATGATTATGGCTCATCACTAAATGCTGCAGGAGAAATGGTTGGAAGCGGCTTTCATTGGGTCGCCCTGCCAGAAGACTATGCTGGGAAAACACTAAAAATATGCTTTGATGTAACAGAAGATAATGCATTTTCTTCTATAGATGCTATTTGTATTTTGACAGAAAATAATACTACCCGAAATTTTATTTTAACAAACATAACAGAAATTATAATTGGTATATTTTTATTGTCTTTTGGAATTTTATTATCAATCCTTATGCTGTTTTTCGGAAAGGCAGGCAAAGAATACTGGGTTTTGTTTTGGATTGCTATATTTTCCATAGCTGTTGCTGTATGGATGCTTAGCAATTTCTGCATCTGGCAGCTGATATTTAGAAATTTACATACCATTGCGTATTTTGAATATTTATCCCTGTATTTTGCCCCTATTCCTATGCTCTTGTTCGTATGTGGTATGCACGAAAATAAGCGGACAAAACATGCCATTTACCTTTTTGTTACGGTTCTGGTTTTATTTAATGCTATTGTCATTGTTCTAAATGAATTAAATATATATCATTTTTCAAAAGCATTGCAAATATTTCACATTTTAGGACTTTGTGCAATCGCACTTACAACAATATCTGACATAATTAGCATGAAACAGCAGAATAAAAAATCAAACCAGATGATGCTGTGGGGACTTGGTATCATGGTTATTTTTTTATTTGCTGACATTTTAAGATTTAATATCGACAAATATATACATCCTAAAAATGTAGACTTGTCCAACAGCTTTTTGTCAATTGGAGTACTGACTTTTGTAATCACTATGATTGCATCCTACGTTTACAAGATGTTGCTGATTTATTATGAAAGTGCAGAAAAACAGGCTTTAATTCAAATAGCCTATACAGATGCTCTTACACATGTAGGAAACCGTGCTATGTGTGAAAAGGAATTTCATGCACGGGATTCCGTTAAAAATCAAACAACTGTGATTAACTTTGATTTGAATCATTTTAAAGAGGTAAATGACACCTTTGGTCACAGTGTGGGCGACCAACTTCTAGTGGAATTTGCAGGAATATTGCAGGATAATTATAAAGAAGATGGTTTTATAGGACGTATGGGAGGAGATGAATTTATTGTTATTTTAAACAATAATGACATTTCTTATGTGGATAAAACGCTTGTACAATTGATGATTAAAATAGACAAACTGAACCACAAAGAAAATCGCCCTTACCAAATATCTGTTGCATACGGATATTGCTCAAACAGGGAAAATCCCGATTATTCTTTATGGGACATGTATCAGAAATCTGATGCAGAAATGTATCAGCATAAGACAGCACATAGATGATAAAAAGTAACAGTTCAGCCACTCGGCTGAACTGTTACTTTTTATATTTTTTCCCATTCTTCTATAATACAGCTATGCTCCTTACTTCCCTTATCATAATTCACTCCAACCATCAAAATCCTTCCTACATATTCTTGAATTGCCTTTGTATAATTCTTCTCTTTTATTTGGTCAATGGCTCCTTTTGCAGTTTTGTCCCATTTTAGCTCTATCACAAGAGCAGGCTTATCTGATTCTTTTCTTGGGAGAAATACCAAATCCGCAAATCCCTTTCCACTTGGCAGTTCTCTAATTATTTCATAATCTTTCCTAGCACTGTAGTAAGCAATAGAAATAGTACAAGGGAGAGCATTTTCATTATTGTAATTAAGTATGGAAGAATTTTCTTCGTGGACTTTGTCAATTGCTTTTGCTACTTCTAATCCTTTCTTTTGCAGAGTTGCTTCCAAAAGTGCATCAGATGCTTTAATAGCTTCCGTCACTTTGCTCCACTTTTTGTCACGCATTGCCCTCACATATTCTTCACAAATCTCATGATTAGGAATAAATACAGCCTTTGCCTCCCCATTATATGCCAGATATCCCAAATGAACCAATAATGACATCACATCCTCTTTGCTTTCAAAAGTTGTCATATCGTTCTGAAAATTTTGTGTATCAATCTGACAAGTTCCTCCGCCAAGCATAAATATCACAGCTTCCTTCAGTCCATCCATATTCATGTCAATATAAATCTTCAATGCTTCATAAGTCTCTGTGCTTACCCAATAACTTTCAAACTTGTTGTTTAGCATCAAGTCCACCACTGATTTAGGATTATAAATGTGCTTTCCTTCTAACAAGTATCCATCATACCACTGTTTTGTTTTATCAAAATCTCTATGATATTTTTCACAAAGCTTTTGTACCTCTTCCTCTGTAAATCCCATGTTCTCTGTGAACTTTCCAGGTCTGGTCATGGAAATTTCTTCGAACATATTTAAAGCAGAATGGGTTCCATATTTTTTTATGGGAAGGATTCCTGTCATATATGCCAGACCCACATAAGGTCTATCTTTCAATAAGTTCCGAAGAAAATCCAAATATGTTTTCTGCCCTTTCTTGTCTTCCTGTCCTTCCCGGAAGATACAATCCCACTCATCAATAACAAAGACAAAAGGAATCACTTTCTCCATATAAACTTCCTGCAGCATCAGTGTCAAATTGTTATTATCCATATAATCTATATCTGGATAGGCTCTTAATAATTCTTTTCGAAGATATTTCTGCAACATGTCAAGCATGGCATCCACCTGCTTTGCAACACTGTAAAACTCTGTCATATTAAGGGCAATGACTGGGTATTTATTCAAATGTTCTTGAAAAGAGGTTTCTTTTGCAATGGCATAAGGCATAAACAACTCTCTTGCATCTTCTCCTTGTTCATAGTATGCTACTAACATCTTTGCTGCCATAGATTTTCCAAAGCGTCTAGGTCTGCTAACACAAAGGAAGCGTTGCTCTGTTCCAAATCTTTTATTGGTTTCACTAATTAGCTTCGTTTTATCTACATATATTTCTGAACGGACAGAATACAAAAATCCATCTTTGCCCGGATTCAAATAAATTCCCATCTCTTCCCCTCCTTCACTACACCAGTTACAATATTATCTATTGTTAAAATAACATATCACACATAAAACAACTGAAAATAAATATATAAGACCCCAAATCAAAATTTCCATATTTTTCCAAGTTAAAAATTTCTTACCTCTGTAGCCATACTTTGGATGTGGTTTAATCTGCTTCCAGCCTGATGCTGTTTTCTGAAAGTTTTTACGATTAGCAATAATATCTTCGTTTTCTGGATACTTATCCCAGTATTTCATTGCTTTGGGAATATCAATTATCACATCCAAGCCATAGGCATAAATTTCTCCCAATCCAATCGCCGACACTATCTCATTGGGATAGGATTCAAAAATTTCCCTTGCACGGGAATAATCACGTTTAACTCCTTGTCCCCTAAGATAACAAAGTCCAAGCATCACTGCAGACCAGTCACACTCTTCACAACTGGCTTGAAAATGTTTTACTGCTCTTTTATAATTGGGTGATCTATGATAATAATATATTTTCCCAAGTTCTCTATGGCACTCTGCAAACATGCTGTCACTTTTTATCCCTTTTTCAAATAAATCAGATGCCTCCCAAAAATCAAAAGGCATTACCCCACCATAAGTGTACATTTTTCCCATGTAGTAATATGCATCTTCTTCCCCATGGGATAATGCTTTTTGATATAGCTTCAATGCTTCATCGGGATTATCTTTCTCCAGTTCTGCCGCCACTACTGTTTCTATAAATCCATCATTGCATTTTAAGCCAATTGCTTTTAATTTCTGCAGACTGTCTTCTTCCACTGGTATATTATATTTCCCTGTAGAAAGAATTGTATAGAGATTACCAATTCCCATCCCTATTCCATTGGCAATAGATGCCTTATACCACCGGCTGGATTCTATGTACCATTCATGATCCAACTCATTTCGTTTCTCTTCTGATAACGACCAGTAGTCAATATCAAAGAAATATATAACATCAAAATAGTAATATGCCGTCGCCACCACATGTTGTGCAAATGGCTCTCCTTCCTCCGCCATCTGATATACCGCATCCCAGATTTCTTTATCCGAATGATATGGTGCATGGATATAGGTTCCCGAACGTGGTCGAAATCCACCCAGCCGTCTTGCAGCAAACATCCCAATAGCACTGCCGCCTTCTATGCTTCTGTCAAAATACTCCCTTGCTAACATTGTATTTTTTTCAAATTTTAACTTTCCCGGAACATACTGCCGCCCTAAATAACATCTTCCTACAAAATAGCAGGCATCTGCATCTCCCTTAGAAGCTGCCTCTTTTAGATATTTTAATGACTCTTCTTCTTTTCCTGTAGAAGAATATCCCCATATATTTTGAATCGCAAACTCAATTTTATCATCATAAAAACGTCCCATAACCCCGTCCTCCTGCACGATAATAGGTGTTACTATTCAGAACCCCTCATTCGGATTTTTCCAGAATATACATAATATCTAATAATTTTCCATTATGGCTGGTAAAAATCC
>CAMWUK010000094.1 GCA_947177415.1 uncultured Clostridiaceae bacterium | reverse complement strand
GATGTGACAGGAGAGAGACCAAAATATTTAAGATTTCCAGGAGGAAGCAGCAATACCGTTAGTAAAATAGGTATGAAGAAAGTAATTCGTTATGTGGATTCACAGGGATTAACATATTTTGACTGGAATGTAATTAATGGTGATGCCACAGGCAAAAAGTTAACAGAAAAACAGATGGTAAATAATGTAATTTCAGGTGTAAAGACTTATAATAATGCAATGGTTTTGATGCATGATGGTACTGGAAAAGAAATGACGGTAAAAACTTTACCAACTATATTAAAAAAATTGAAAAAAATGAAAGTAAATATTTTGCCTATCAATGATACCACAGTGCCTGTCCAACATATTCGGGTGGAAAATACGAAATAGTAATCTATGTTGTTGATAGAATACGTAACTGTTCATGGTTTTGAACAGTTACGACGAAATAAAGGGGTTTTTTTATGCGTATTTTAATTTGTGATGATGATGCAGAAACAGCAAGAGAACTAGAAAAAATATTACATTGTTTTTTTCAAAAAAATTCACTCAAAATTCCAAATATTGTTCTTTATGATAACGGAGAAGATTTACTGAAAGATTCTGCGGAAAAAGATATTGTTTTTTTAGACATTGAAATGCCGGGAATAAGTGGAATTTATGTTGGAAATGAATTAAAAAAGTCAAATAAAAATATTATTATATTTATTGTGACCTCTTATGCTGAATACTTAGATGATGCAATGCGGTTTCATGTATTCCGCTATCTGTCAAAACCTTTAGATGAAGTCAGAATTCTGCGTAACTTAAAAGATGCACTTGAACTATATAATACCACTATCACCAAAATCCCAATTGAAACCAAACAAGGAGTATTTGTTGTGCCGGCAACGGACATTATCTTTATTGAGGCACATAGCCATAAAGTAATCGTCCATACCCTAAAACAAGATTTTGAGTCTGTTCATAGTATAAAATATTGGACAGAAAAGCTGGACATGCCATGCTTTTTTTCTTCGCATAGAAGTTTTCTTGTAAATTTAAAACATGTATCCGATTTTGACCATTCCTTAATCCATTTATATAATAATCAGTATGAAGCATACTTAACTCGTAGAAAATATACACAATTTAAAGATGCATATTTATTATATTTAGAAAGTACGAGGTGATTGGTTTGGATATAATAATTTTATACTTATTCATTTATATTATTGAAGCATTCATAATATGGTGGTATTCATCCACTCTGTTTCATTCCAGATACCCCAAAAAGATAGAATATATTGGTATATTTACTGGTTATGGATTTTTATTTTTAATTTCTTTAATGGATTTGTTTTTGATAAATATACTTACTTTTTCAATAATGAACTTTATCATTTTTATAATATTATATGATACCAAATGGAACATCTGCTTGTTCCATTCCCTGGTTACTACCTGTATTATGAGTCTTAGTGAAGTTGTAATTATGGGACTCTCTCCTAAATTTAATGTAACTGATTTATATATTAATTCAAATTTAATTTTGCTGGCTATTCTCACCATATTAAGTAAAACCTTATACTTTATTGGTTTAAGAATTACTATGACACTAATACATGGTTCCATAATTATAAACAAACATACAAACAAAACAACTACTTTGTTGAGCGTTATTCCTTTTATTTCACTTTATATTATTATTTCACTCTTTGCAATACTATTAGATATAAGAATATCAATCTATTTTAGGTATTTGCTGTCTTCCTGTGCGGTTCTGTTGCTTTTGATGAATATATTTATCTTTTATATTTATCATTGTACACAACAAAATAACAAAGAATTTACAGAACTCCAGATACAATTACAAAAGGAATATGATATGACAAAATACTACAAAACCTTATTTATCCAAAATGAAAACCAGCAGATACTCATCCATGATATTCGAAACCACCTGATGTCCATTGCCCGGCTCAATGAACAAAATGAACAGGATAAAATCAACCGTTATCTGGACACACTTTTAAATTCATCTGATTTACAAAATTCGGTACAAGTTTCTGATAATGAATTGCTAAATTCTATTTTATGCTACTATATTAAACTTTGTCAGGAAAAAAATATTGCATTGCATGTAGATGTTAGAAAGAAACTGCTACAGGATTTGGATTATTCTGATCTAACCGCCTTATTTTGTAATTTATTAGACAATTCCATAGAAGCATGCTCTGATATTCCTGATTCCTATATTGAATTAAGTATTACAAATAAGGAAAATTCTAATATTACCATAATTAGTATTATTAATACCTGTAGAGTTAGACCAGTTTTTCATAAAAACGGAAAACCAATTTCCCAGAAGAAAAACAAATCAAAACATGGTTTTGGTTTAAAAAGTGTGGAACGTATCATTGATAAATATAATGGAGATATAAAAATGTATTTTGATGATGACAAAATGGCTTTCCACACAATTATTATGATGCAATTCCATAATAATTCTAATCCTTAACCTCGATTATTTATGCCTGTATTACAAACTGGCAATCATCATCCAATTGACCTAAATAAAAACTGCCATCAAGATAATAACAACCTTGATGGCAATTTTTATTTATAACTTTTGGAACATTATCCTGCATATTGTGCTTCTTTAAAGCATGAACTTGTGAATTTCTTTGCAGCAGGGATATATCCTGTTTTTCCTCTACTGTTTTTCACTTGGAAATAAATTTTATTACTCTTATAAATAATTTTATTTAACTTTATCACATTTCCTTTTTTTAATGTATAAGCCACCTTTTTAGAACCAGCTTTCTTATATACTTTGATCTTTTTTTCTGCAGTCCATTTATTCTTTCTGGACATTGCTTTGTATTTTGGAGTAAATTTATTAGAGGTTCTTACAAATTTTCCATTTTTATAGTTCAAATTCATATCGTACTGAATGCTTCCTGTTGTATAAAACTGTGCTCTCACATTAGTCTTTAGTGTATTACCAGAAACTTTAACAACATCCACAGAAAAATAGTCTGCATAGTTGTTATTATATTTCTGGAAATCATATACACTTTTTAATTTATCATCCTTACAAACATAAAGTTGATGTATACAACCATCATCACTGCCAATTGTACTACAAATATCAAAAAATACTTTTCCATTTTCCAACTTAATTAACTTCACATCCCAACCAGGATAGAACTCTCTCTTTTGTTGAAATGCCATCTTGTCATTTACAAATAACTGCATAGTAGCACTATTTTTTTCATCTTTGTTGTCCACTATCTTAACTTTGATGGCATCTGTCTTGCCATCTCCAGTAACATCATATTTAGAAAGCACCACATCTGGTTGTACTGACACATTAGCCGTACTTGCCGCATTGGAAACCTGCCCCTTTCCTAAATAAATACTTGCTAATATAATAGAACTAGCTGCCAACATAATACAAATAACATAAAATTTAATATTACTTTTTGTTCTCATAATCAATTCCTCCTTCATAATAATGGGTTAAATTTGTCTGTAAAAATAGGTTCTTAATTGTTTTCTTCACTTTCCTCCCTTCATCTATTAGACACACTAAATACAAAAAAAGTTACATTTATCCTGCATATTGTGCCTCTTTAAAATAAAGTGTATCTGGATATGCTTTAGCTGCTGCAATATATCCTTTTTCTCCTTTGTTGTTTTCTACTTGGAAATAAACTTCATTATTGTTATAGACAACCTTATCCAGCTTAACTATGCTTCCTTTCTTTAAGGTATATGCAACTTTCTTATTCCCGGCTTCTTCATACACTTTAATCTTTGTATTTACTGTCCATTTATTTTTTTTAGACATTGCTTTGTATTGGAGAGTAAATGAGTTTTCGGATCTCTCAAATTTTCCATCTTCAAAATTCAGATTCATGTCATATTGAATGCTTCCTGTTGTGTAAAATTGTGCCCTGACTTCTGTCTCTATTATATTACCAGAAACCTTAACAATGTCAACAGAATAATTAATTGTATATTCATCATAATATTTTTGGAAATCATATACACTTTTTAATTTGTTATTCTCACAAGTATAAAGCTGATGTATGAGATCATCATCACTGGCAATCTTACTATAAATATCAAAAAACACTTTCCCATTTCCTAGCTTAATTAATTCTACACTCCAATAAGGTCCCATCTCTCTCTTTTGTTTAAATGCTATCTTATCATTTACAAAAATCTGTATTGTTCCACTATCATTCTCATCCTCATTATTTACAATCTCTACTTTGACAGTGTCGGTGTTTGTATCTCCTGTAACATCATATCGGGAATATACTATATCTGGTTCTAATGACACTTTTTCCCCACCTAATTTTTCCACAGATTCATCACTTTTTAAACCTTTGACGGCTGTAGCAATGCTAATACAGAATACAAGAAAAAGGGTTATAGGCACTAGTGTTCTTTTGAAAGACTGTTTGTTCTTTGTGCCTGCATTGCCGGGTTGTAAACATTCCTCTAATACTTTGTTTTTCATTTGTTGTGAAAATGTTATGTCTTTAAGTCTGCTATCCAGTGCTTTCTTTACATCATTCATCCCATAACACCTCCCTTAACTTTGGTTTTAACCTTTCTCTTGCCCTTACAAGTCTTGCTTTAATCGCAGATTCTTTCACACCCAATATCTTTGCAATCTCTGGAATCGTAAATTCCTGATAATAATAAAGAAGTATCACCTCTCTGTACTTCACAGACAGCTTGCTTATTTCCTCAAATATTAGTTGCCCATTCAAAACAGAGTCATAATTCTCTTCTACTGCTTCTTCCACTTCCATAAACACATGATGAAACCGGTTTTTCCACCAATGTGTCCTCATTTGGTTTTTACATAGATTAATAGCAATCTGAATGATCCATGTTTTTATGGATGACTGGTTATGAAAATCTCCATAATGCTGATATACCCTGATAAAGGTTTCCTGTGCCACATCTTCAGCTAACTGGTAATCTTTTAGATATGCATAGCACATCCGGAACACACTATTTCCATAGCTATTCATAAGAAAAGTAAGGTACTCTTCCATATTTCCATTTTTCATTCTCCCCCTTCCTCCTTTCATTTATTAGACACATCATATAAGAAAAAAGTTACATTACAATAAAAAAACCACCACCAAAGTGACTATAATAGCTCTGATAATGGTTTTTAAAAACTGTTTTATTGAATCATTTCTTTTTTCTTTTCTATCTCTTTTATGATATCTTCATTTAAAGGCCGTTCTGCTTTTCTTAGATATTCTGCCTCTTCAAAATAATGCTTATCTGTGTATATTTTAGTTGCTATAATATATCCTGTCTTTCCCCTGTTGTCTTCTATTTGGAAGTAAACTTCTTCATTCTTATAAATAACTTTATTCAGTTTCACTATGTTTCCCTTCTTTAATGTATAAGCAACCTTTTTAGAACTAACACTATTATATACGTTTATCTCCTTTTCTACAGTCCATTTATTCTCCCTAGACATTTCTTTGTACTTTGGTATAAATTCATTAGATGTTCTCTCAAAATTTCCATCTTTATAATTGAGATTCATATCATATTGCATAATACCTGTTACATGGAATTGTGTATATACCTCAGTCTCTATTGTATTACCGGAAACTTTAACAATATCAACAGAATAATTACTTGTATATTCGCTATAATATTTCTGAAAATCATATACACTTTTTAATGCATCATTTTCATAAATATAAAGTTGATGGATGCGGTTATCGTCATCGTTAATTGTACTATCAATATCAAAAAAAACTTCCCCATTTGCCAGTTTAATCAATTTCACTTCCCAAGCAGGTCTTAATTCTCTTTTCTGTTCAAATACTATTTTATTGTTTAGCAAAATCTGCATTGTTCCATCAAGTGTCTTATCATTATTTCCCAAAATCTCTACTTTGAAGGTGTCTTCTTTCCCATCCCCTGTAACATCATATTGGGAATATACCACATCCGGTTCCAATAATACTATTTCTCCTATAGATTTTACTACAGATTCATTGCTTTTTAATCCTTTGATAGCAACACCAATACTAATGCAGAATATAAGGAAAAGAGTTATGGGAACTAACATTCTTTTAAAAGACTGTTTGCTCTTTAGTCCAGCGTTCTTTCCTTGTCTGCACTCCTCCAACACTCTATCTTTCATCTGTTGTGAAAATGTTATGTTTTTTAGTCTGCTATCCAATGCATCTTTCAATTCATTCACCCCATAACACCTCCCTTAGCCTTGGTTTTAACTTCTCTCTTGCCCTTACAAGCCTTGCCTTAATTGTAGATTCTTTCACGTCCAATATTTTTGCAATTTCAGAAATCGTAAGTTCCTGATAATAATAAAGAAGTATCACTTCTCTATACTTGACAGATAACTTGCTAATTTCCTCTAATATCAATTGGCCATTTAAAATAGAATCATAATGATCTGCTTCTTCTTCCACATCCATAAACATTTGGTGAACCCTGTTTTTCCACCAATGTGTCCTCATCTGGTTTTTGCATAGGTTAATAGCAATCTGGATAATCCATGTTTTAATAGATGATTGGTTATGAAATTCTCCATAATGCTGATATACCCGTATAAAAGTTTCTTGTGCCACATCTTCAGCTAATTGGTAATCTTTTAGATATGCATAGCACATCCGGAAGACACTATCCCCATAACTGTTCATAAGAAAAGTAAGATACTCTTCCATATTTCCACCTTTTTCCATCCTCCACCTTCCTCCTTTCCTATCTTAATTATTTATACATCTGCACAGCAGAGTGTGCAGACCTACCTGAACTGCTATTATATTAGACACAATAAAAAGCAAAAAAGTTGCACTTTGCTAATTATAATATGCAAAATTTTATATTTTACTTTGTAACAGGATAAAAATAGAAAAATTGCCATTAAAGATAATGTGTATAATATCTTTAATGACAATTTTAGTAACAGTTCAGCCGGGTAAAAGTATATGTGCAAATTGCACGATTGAGCTTGCTCATAGAGGGCGATTTGTGCATATACTTTTATGTGCTTAACACCATTCATGAATAAAGTGTCCAGCCAGAAAAAATATTTTTAGCCTCTTAATTATCTACTCCGACTTTTTTATATGCTATGTTAAATAAAACAATACTTCCTACAAACCATATTGTGATGATTAAGAAAGGTATTCCGACATTTGAAAAATTCATGGAACTATCAGATATATGCGAAAAAATCTCCATCATAGCATCTGTTGGCAAAACACTTACAATATTTTCAATAACTTTATTTTCTACCATCAGAACAAACAAAGGTGCCATAAGAAGTAACATAAACGGCATGGATAGTAATCCTGCTGACATCTGGTTCTTAGAAAACAAGCCAACTACAGCTCCTAAGAAAATGACTGCACAAGATACAAAGAATGCAACTAATTGATATAAAACAAATGTATTGATAGGTAAAGATGTAATAAAATAAATAAGAATATTATTGATTAAAACAAATAACATACAAATTAGAGCTTTAGATAATAATATTTCTGTTGCTTTCACATCATTTAAAATTAAAGTCCGTAATGTGTTCTTTTCTTTTTCTTCTGCTATAATAGTTCCCATCAATGCTACTGGAACCATGGATAAATTTAATAAAATGCACAAAGAAAATATATACCCTTTTGGCATAGCATCCATACGGGAATACAAAAGTGCAAATCCCAAAGGCAAAATTATGTAAATAAATACATTCATATTCTTTAATAAATCTTCCAATCCCAGTTTAAATAGTGCTTTTATTTTATAAAATCTCATTTTAATTCCCTCCCTGTTAAACTTAAAAATATTTCTGCCAAATTGGGTTCTTGCGAATGAATGGATTTTATTGTATTTCCTGAATTATCTTTTAAGATTTCCATTAAACTGTTCATGTCTTTTTTTACTGTAATCTCCATTTCATCTTCAAATAAAATTGCTACTGTATCTTTTGCATATTTTAGTTTTAAGTCACTAGGACATCCTAATTCAACAATTTCTCCTTTATTTAGGAAAGCAACACGGTCACATAGCTCATCTGCTTCTTCCATGTTATGTGTTGTTAAAAATATGGTTGTCCCATTATCCCTTAAATCTAATAATAACTTATGTATTTCCTCTGTTGTTGCAGGATCTAGGGCAGCAGTCGGTTCATCTAAAAATAATAATTTAGGCGAATGAATTACAGCACAAGCTAATAATAATCTTTGTTTCATTCCTTTTGATAAATCTTTTACTTTTTTGTCTTTGTCTTCCCATAATTTTACTTTCTTTAATATTTCTTCCACTTTTTTCTTGTCTGTTCTTGATAATTCAGCAAAAAAGCAAAGATTTCTATAAACAGTTAATCTTTCATAAGCTCCACTATTATCACTTAAAATTCCTATTTCATCTTTTAATGCATTTACCTCAGAGCTGCCACTACTTGGATTTAACTGTTTTGTTAGGATTTTAATTGTTGTAGTTTTACCAGCACCACTAGGACCAAGAAAACCGAATATTTCTTTTTTCTTTACTTGAAAAGTAATATCTTTTAGTATTTTTTTCTCACCAAATATAATACTTAATTTGTCTGTAGAAATAATATTTTCACTCATTTACTTTTTTCCTTTCGTTCTTATTTCTTTGCTCAAGTATTATAACATACAACTTCTTTATCTACAACATAAAAATATGACACATACTTTGTTACTGTTTATTTACGTTTAACCGGATGGCGTATTACGGTTTTCCATTTTTCAGGTGCAACCCTTCTTGCATCTGATAAATATATTTCATGATGTAGCCGCTTATCTGTAAAATCATTCTCATATCCATTAGCAACTAAATATTCATCCATTAAAGCTATCGTCGCAGGTTCATTATCATAAGAACCCTTATGCATGATTTGGACGCAAAGCCCTTCTTCTATTGTAATCCATTCTGTCAGACTGCAATCCAACTTCTTTTTTTCTGCTGCCGTTTGGACAGCCCAGTTAAAATCCTTTTCTTTTATAAATTCTGGTACACGGATAACCGAAATCCAATGGAATTTGTCTTTTTGACTGTAATCAATCCCGTCCACTCCTTCTTGCCACCAAAATCCTTCCAAGGGTGGTACAACATATTCAAAAAAACCCTCTATTTTATAATCTGTCTTATAGCTCATTCTTAATGTATATGCCACTGCATACAATACACCAATGGCTTTCTGATAAGCCCCGCCTTCCTCATTAGGATTTCCTACACCCCGGACAGCTATATAGTTCGCTTTTGGCACATCAACAATTACAGGTTTATTTGGGGGCATATAAAACTCTTTGTATTCTTTCTTATAATCAAATGCCATTCTCTATTTTCCTCCTCTCAATCTCTGCACACGTTCCTTTATGCTATTCTCAAATTCTTCATCAGAATAAGATGGATCCTTTGTTTTTTTCCAAATATCACAAGGAACACAGGTACACTCTCCACAGTCTTTCTTCTTTTTATTATTTATAGAACATTCATAAATAGGACAAGCTTTTCCTTCGGGTGCATGAAATACTTTCCCGAGACTTTCGTTGCATCCCTTGCACATAGAGCCATAACAACTACATTTCCAACACTCTGTTCCACAACAACTTAACTGCAATGTTGCACTCTCCAAAATCTCTTTCTGCTTTTTCTTGCTAAAGCCTCCAAGTACTAATTGATAAGATTTATCCAAAAGATCTTTTAACAATTCATCCGGAACCTCACCATCCGGCTTAATGGAATTCCAATGTATCTTATTCATATAATATCCTGGAAGAATATCCTCATATTGGTTTCTTAAAAAATCACCTTCTGACGGCTCTAATTTTAATGTAATATAATAGGGTTCATCCTTCTCATCTAAACAAACTGCCGCAAACATCTTTCCACCAATTTGATAACGAATCCAATTCCAATCTTTCTGAAGGTCTTTGGTAACCCCTTTTTTACTTAATAAATATTCATCTATCCATACATATTTCATAACTTTACCTCACATATTTTTTTCTCATGTTATCAATATTTCTTTTTAACTCTTCCCGGATTTCTTTTGGCTCCAACAACTCTACCTTATCTTGAAAAGATATGATCCAAGAGATTAGATTTTCCTTATTGGTATAATCTGCTTGGAATAAAAGTTTTCCGTCTTTTTGCATGGTAAAACTTCCAATTCCAAATTCCTCTACCAATCTCCACTTACATTCTGGTTCAAAAATAGCTTTCACCTGAATACCTCCTGGAAAAATTCTTTCATTGCTCAAGTCAGGCATTGGTACCTTCCGCTTTTTAAATTTATTTTTATTTATATGTAGTTTTTCCATACGGTTTAATTTAAAAAGCCGGTAATCTTTTCTTGTATGACACCATCCCCATACATACCAGCTTGACCATCGAAAGATTAAGTAATATGGTTCTATTGTTCTATTTTCTTCTCCTTTTGGTGCAAAATAAAGGAATTCCAGTTCTCTTCCATTATCAATAGCATTTCTTATGATTTCAATTTTAGGTGCAAGAGAATTTTTATACCACGAAGAAAGATCAATTAACACCGATTGATTTCCCTTCATAAAATCCGAAGAGCCTGCCGATAACTTCTCCATCAACTGACCATAACGGTTTGTTCCATTAATACTGTCCAGACTTCGAAGTCCTGCCAGAATATCTTGCATTTCTCCATTGGTTAATAAGGTACGATCTATTTTATAGTTGTCTAAAATAGATATCCCACCCCCTTGTCCTTGTTTGGTGTATATGGGAATTCCTGCTCTGCATAATTCTTCAATATCTCTGTTAATCGTCCGCCTTGACACTTCAAAATGCTCTGCCAGATATGGAGCAGTTATATTATCTTTTTGTAGCAAAATGGACAATATGCCAATTAATCGTTCTATTTTCACAATCTTCCTTCCCTCTCTTACCTCACTATAATATCACAGCAAACACGACATCTGTTTGTCGTGTTTCCATTATAGCATTAGAAGATTTTTATATAAAGGATTTTATATAGAAAACATGTATTAATGTTATAATAAAGTTACTGTTCACTCACAAGCTTGACACTTGCTGTCAAGCTATGTGCCAAGAACATAGAATAGCCAAGAATCCAGCCTTTCGCCAAAGGCGAATTAAAAATAGGCTGGATTCCGTTACAGTTTGCACTGTAGGTGTAAACTGTAACATAATAAATATAGAACTCAATTATTTATACAAATTAAAAATTTTTTGTGTGACTTTAATGAATTTTTGTTGTCTTATTTTAGTGAAAGGACTTTCAAATAAAAAAAGAAAGGAGAACTTATGACGGATGAGAAAATTATAGAAACTTTTTGGCAAAGAGATGAACAAGCAATTCAGGAATCTAATAATAAATATGGGAAATATTGCTATACCATTGCGAATAATATTTTGCATGACCGTGAGGATTCAGAAGAATGTGTAAATGATACATGGTTGAAAGCATGGCTTGCAATCCCACCACAACGTCCTATGAAACTTAAATGGTTCTTTGCAAAAATCACAAGGAATCTTTCGCTGAATAAATACAAAAGCAAAAATGCCAATAAACGCAGCAATGGTGAAGTATCACTTATTTTAGATGAGCTTTCTGAATGCCTGAGCGGATCTAACGAAGTTGAATCTGAATACATGGCAAAAGAACTTGGTAATGCTGTCAATATCTTTGTCCGCTCTCTGCCCCAGCGGGAATGCAATGTATTTATTCGAAGATATTTCTATTCAGAACCCATTTCATGTATTGCAGACAGATACGGACTCACTATTCATAATACAACTGTCATGCTTAGCCGTACTCGTAAAAAACTATAGCAACATCTGGAAAAGGAGGAATTTTTATGAAAAACTTTAATTTGTATGAAAGTTTCAGCTTTATTGATGAGGATATTTTGGAACAAAGCGAACAAAAGAGTAAAAAAATTTTAATGTATAACTGGAAAAAGTGGGGAACTCTTGTTGCCTGCTGTCTCATTATGATTGTTGCATTTGTAATGCCAAACTTGCCAACCTCTTCCAGCCCTGGCAAACCACAAACAAATCCTGATGGCAATGTCAAAAAATATGGAGTTTCTGATACTGATACTCCACAACCTCAAGATAATACTCAGGCTTCTGTTGATACTCAAGCTGGAACAAAAAAACATCCAGCTTCTACTACTAATACTGAAGATGGAGCCAAAAAACGTCCAACTAATGCAATTGATGAAACCCTAACCTTGTCTGAAGCACAAAAAGTAAAATATTTAGGTGCTTATATGCTCTCCAAAGGACCTTCTGGTTTTGCATTAGAATCTATCCAACATTACCAAGATGATACTAGCAACTATCTTAACGGACTTTGGACAAAAGGGGGAGACTCCTTTGATGAAATAAGTTGGAGAGTATCATTGTATGACGAAACTTATGCGAACCATATAACCTCTGTTGCTGATACTAAAAATTATGACTTGAGCCTTTATCCGTTTCCTCTTGCAGACTCTGTACCAGAAGAACTCTTCGGGATTGTGGAACACCCAATTTTTCATATTGAAGAATTGACACTGGATGTAGTTAACCGCAGAGCCTATTCTTTTGATAATGACAATGATACAAATGAAATACGTATGTCGTTCGGTGTTCTTTATGATGATATTGTTGTTGAAGTGACTACTAAAGGCATATCTTCTAAATGGCTATATGAGCAGCTTATCAATTTAAAAAACAAGTAACTATTCATATTGTAAACGAAGATGCACACAAGTGCAAAAGCAGCACTTGGTGCTTTACGAACCTTGCATCAGAGTGCAAGGTTCTACCTAAAATAAGTCAATATATAGAAAAACAAACATTAATCCTAATATGAAAGTAATATGTTACTGTTCACACCTATGGTGCTAACAGTAATACACTTCTAAAGGGCAGTTATAAACCATTATGGTCTATAACTGTCCTGATATTGTGCTATAATAGGTCAGACTTAATATACTATCTCTCCCAAAAAGTATATATTATATTCTTCTTCACTCCTTCTCCTTTTTTCATCCATTATTTTCTATAAAAAAATCCTCACAAATATTGACTTTTAGTCCTATAAATACTAGTATAAATGCAGTACACTAATGTAAAAATTCATCCGATATATTATACTACAGATTTTTTTATTGAATATACAACATAACTATTCAGGTAGAAACACGTATTTACTTTGCGTGTGACCTGAGAAAAATGAAAGTGCTGGTTACTACACAGTTTGTGCAACTAATGTACAGAATGGAGGAAATCATGTTATTGAAAAAAATTACAGCTCCGAAACCAAAAGGATTACATATTATTATTGTCGGATGTGGCAAAATTGGTTCTGCTTTACTGGAACATTTAAGTAAAGAAGGGCACGACATTACAGTCATTGATAAAAATAGTGAACGTGTACAGGACTTTGCCAATCTTTATGATGTTATGGGAATTATAGGAAACGGTGCCAGCTACAGTGTGCAAATGGAAGCTGGTATTGAAAATGCTGATTTATTTATTGCTGTGACCAAATCAGATGAGCTTAATCTGCTTTGTTGTACTATTGCAAAACAGGTAGCGAACTGCTCCACAATTGCCAGAGTATGTACCCCGGACTACAGCAAAGAACTCGGTTATTTACAGGACAGATTAGGTCTTGCCATGATTATTAACCCAGAGCATGAATTTGCTCGTGAAGTTGCCCGTATTCTTGCTATGCCAACGGCATTGGAGGTAAACTCCTTTGCCCATGGACGTGCGGAACTTATTAAAATTAAAATTCCAGAAAACAATATGCTTGATGGCATGACTATCGCTACTATGGGTTCTATGATAGATGCAAAAGTTATTATCTGTGCCATTGAGAAAGAAGGTGAGGTTTACATTCCTTCCGGTAATTTTGTACTACATGCAGGAGATATTATCTCTATTGTTTCCTCCCGTGGTGATATGAAAGCTTTTTTAGAGACAATTGGCTTTAAATCCAAAAGAGTAAAAGATACTATGATTATTGGTGGGGGCAAAGCGGCTTATTATCTCGCCAAACGGCTGATGCACATGAATATTTCTGTTAAAATTATTGAGAGAGACCGTACCCGTTGTGAAGAACTTAGTGTGGCACTTCCAAAGGCAATTATTATTAATGGGGATGGTACGGATCAGGAACTGCTTCGTGAAGAGGGCATTGATACAGTTGAATCTTTTGTCCCGCTGACAGGTATCGACGAAGAAAATATTATCTTGACACTTCATGCAAGACAATTATCTAATACAAAAATTGTAACAAAAATTAACCGTACTTCCTTTAAAGATGTGATTAGTTCCTTAGATTTAGGAAGTATTGTATACCCACGTTATATTACGACTGAGGCAATTATCGCATACGTCCGTGCGAAAACAAATTCTCAGGACAGTAATATTGAAACATTGTACCATATGTATGACCACCGGGTAGAAGCTATTGAATTTGTGGTACAAAAGGGATCTGCTGTAACCAATATACCTTTGCGTAATATGAAACTTAAGAAAAATCTTGTTGTGTCTTGTATTAACCGTAATGGAAAAATTATTATTCCAAGTGGAGATGACATTATTAAGGTTAATGACAGTGTCATAATCGTTACCACAAATACTGGTTTTAAAGATATTCATGATATACTGGAATAGACCAGAATTATTCATACTTAACAGGTAACTGTTCAGAACCATGAATAGTTACCTTAACACTTCAATTAACGATGATTGCAGATAGATAATGCTGATAAGCAGCTCTTAGTGTAGTGTCTGCAATAGAACTACTTTTAAGAAAGGAATGCCTATCATTTTATTAGGCTGGGATAAACTTATGAATCGTTCTGTTATTCAATATATATTAGGTCATGTGCTGATGATTGAGGGTATTTTATTGGGAATTCCCTGTCTTACTGCACTTATTTATTGGGAGAAGGAAGGTTTTTGCTATTTGGGTGTGGCAATTTTCTGTTTTCTTGTGGGAAGACTTATGCAGCGTAAGAAACCTAATAATGATATTTTTTATTTGAAGGAAGGCTGTCTTACCACTGCCTTAAGTTGGATTTTCCTAAGTTTTTTTGGCTGCCTGCCATTTATTTTGACCAAAGAAATTCCTTTCCTTCCAGATGCTTTATTTGAAACTATATCTGGATTTACAACAACAGGTGCCAGTATCTTGTCGGATGTAGAATCTCTTTCTCATTGTTCCATAATGTGGAGAAGTTTTACCCACTGGATTGGTGGTATGGGTGTGTTAGTCTTTCTTCTGGCAATTATTCCAATGAGTGGTGGTTCCCACATTAACTTGATGCGTGCAGAAAGCCCTGGTCCATCAGTTGGAAAACTAGTTCCAAAAGTAAAAGCAACTGCACAAATTCTATACTTAATTTACTTTGCATTAACCATTATTGAATTTGTATTTCTTCTTTTGGGTGGAATGTCCGTTTTTGATGCCATTAACACTAGTGTAGCAACTGCAGGTACTGGTGGATTTGGTATATATAATGACAGCCTTGGCAGTTTTAGCCCTTATATACAATGGGTAGTTACCATATTTATGATTTTATTTGGTGTCAACTTTAATGCATATTATTTTATTATATATAAGCAATTGGGAAAAGCATTGAAAATGGAGGAGGTAAGAGGTTATTTTATTATTATTTTGGTTTCTACTGGAATAATTTTTCTAAATATTTTACACAGTTGTGCCAACGCATTTGAGGCCTTAACTCACTCTGCTTTTCAGGTAGCATCCATTATTACAACTTCAGGCTTTTCCACCACAGACTTTAATTTGTGGCCGGAAACCAGTAAAACCATCTTGGTCTTGCTTATGTTTACAGGTGCTTGTGCCGGAAGTACTAGTGGAGGTATTAAAATTTCCCGGTTTGTCATTATGATTAAAACGGTTATCAAAGAACTTCGCTCCTATATTCATCCAAAAAGTATTCAAAAAATCAACATGGATGGAAAACCAATACCTCACGAAGTAGTCCGTTCTGTTAATGTGTATTTAATTACTTTTATTGCATTATTTGTTAGTTCTATATTTTTAATTTCTTTTGATGATAAAGATTTAACAACCAATTTTACTGCAGTGGCTGCCACTCTCAACAATATTGGACCTGGTTTAAATCTGGTAGGTCCTACACAGAATTTTGGTCTCTTCTCTCCACTGTCTAAATTTGTACTTATGTTTGATATGCTGGCAGGGAGATTAGAGTTGTTTCCACTTTTAATTTTATTTCATCCATCTGTTTGGAAAGAAGGAAAATAATTCTACTTAAAAGGGACTGGTACACCAAGTACAACTCATACAAGATAAAATGGTATATAAATTACCATTAAAATCCACTATGTCTTGTATTATTTTTTCTTGATGCAACAGCCCCTTTATTAGCTTTATATTTTTTCTTTCTACATAAACCTACTATTTCTTACTTTATTCTATTTCCTTTATTGTACCCGTCTGTAAATATTTACCAAAAATATCTGCTACCCGGCTTTTCCCTCTCCCTTTATCCCAAACCATTTGTATTTCACGCTTGGGGACATTTGTATTAAGATTTATTCGTACCAAACTATTGTTTTGTAACAAAGGAATTGCCAACATTTCTGCAACAAATCCGATACCCAGATTATTTTGAATCAATGGAAGCATTAAATCCGATGTTGCCACCTCCATATCAAGCTCATAATCTATCTGATGTTCACTAAAAAACTTTTTGTAAAATTCATAAGTTACTGTTTCATTACCTAATCCAATTAATGAATATGCATAAAGTTCTTCTAATTTCAATTCTTTACCTGCAATCTTGAAATAATCTGTTCCACCCACTAATATCTCCCTAAATTCCATCATTTTTTCACAGCATAAATTGGCGGATACTGTAAATGGTGTGGTAATAATAGCAAAATCTATTTTACCACTAATAAGAGCTTTTAGTATTTTTGGTGTAGAATTGTTTTGAATCTTTATTTTTATTTCTGGGTATTTTATTTTAAATGCATGTAATGTTTGTAGCAAAAATAAATGCAATGCGGTTTCTGTGACTCCGATTTCAACAGTTCCCTTACATTCTGATTCATTGCAACTTATTTCTGCTTCAGCACTTAATAAATGCTGACAGGCAATCTCTACATGAGAATATAATCTTTTGCCTTCTTCTGTGAGCCTTAGTCCTCTTGGTTCACGAATAAAAAGACGACAGTTTAATTGTGATTCTAAAATCTTAATAATTCGTGTTACATTAGGCTGATTACTTTTTAATACACCTGCTGCCTTTGTGATATTCTCATATTTCGCTACATAATAAAAAATCTTATAATACTCAAAATTTATATCCATATAATTTTTATATCCTTTGCATATAATCTATATATTTTTCACATCTCTTATAAAGTAGTATAATGTGTGTTGCAAAAAAAGTAAATAGAAGGGATATGGAATATTATGAACAAAGATTTGACAACGGGAAATCCTCAAAAGGTGCTATGGTTATTCTGTCTGCCTATGTTCGGCAGTATTGTATTTCAGCAGATCTATAATATAGCTGATTCATTAGTTGCAGGAAAATTTATCGGAGAAAATGCACTTGCAGCGGTAGGCAACAGCTATAATATCACACTTATTTTTATTGCTTTTGCGTTTGGATGCAATATTGGCTGTTCAGTAATTGTATCTGAATTATTTGGAGCGAAAAAATTCTCAGAAATGAAGTCAGCAATCTATACATCATTGCTTTCAGGTGGTATTTTATGCAGCCTCTTAATGATAATTGGCTTACTGTCATGTAATACAATGTTAACTCTAATGAAAACTCAGTCAGAGATTATGAGTGCTTCTGCACTTTATCTTAAAATATATATATGGGGACTTCCATTTTTGTTTTTTTATAATATTGCAACAGGTATTTTCTCCGCACTGGGAGATTCCAAAACACCATTTATTTTTCTTGCTCTATCCTCTACCGCAAACATCTTAGCAGATATTCTTTTTGTTAAAGTATTCTCAATGGGAATTGCAGGAGTAGCATGGGCAACTTTTTTCTGTCAGGGAATCAGTTGTATTTTCTCAATAATTATCATATTGAAACGTCTATCTAAAATACCAACAAACAAAGAAATGCCAATTTTCTCATGGGCTATATTCAAAAAAATAGCTGTTGTGGCAGTTCCAAGTATTTTGCAGCAATCCTTTATCTCTATTGGAAATATGATGATACAGGGATGTATTAACAGCTATGGTGTCAGCGTTGCTGCTGGATATTCTGCTGCCGTAAAATTAAATAATCTTATCATTACCTCACTTACCACAATTGGCAATGGTATTTCTAATTTTACTGCTCAAAATCTTGGAGGACATAAATATAATCGTATTCAAGAAGGCTTCAAGGCTGGCTTAAAATTAGTGTGGCTGCTATGTATTCCATTTTGCATCTTGTATATTATATTTAGCAAATATTTGTTGCTATTATTTATGAACGAATCTTCTACAACTGCACTTCTGACAGCTAGACAGTTTCTATTAATTTTATCACCATTTTACTTTGTTGTAGCTGCCAAACTTGTTGCAGATGGTATTCTTCGAGGAACAAGTGCAATGATACCATTTATGGTAGCAACATTTACAGATCTTATACTTCGTGTCCTTTTGGCATTTATCCTTTCTGATTTGATTAAATCCTCAATTGGTATATGGTGTGCATGGCCAATTGGCTGGATAATTGCTATGGTATTATCTGTCACCTTTTATTATCAAAAACTTAAAACTTTCAAAAGCAACTTTACCAGCAAGATTATAGAAACATATTAATAACTGAATATTTCACAATAAATAACAGCTTATTGTGGATTTGAATATAAATTTTTCTTCAAATGGTGTACCATTTCAAAACCCCACTGACACAATTTACTTTGCACACACAAATTTATTATACGCATTATACTGACAAATTGGGGGGCAACAGGAAATTTTCATGCATTGGTTTTTGCCATACGGCAAGCTTACAAAACAGTTCAATTACATTATCATCAGGCATAGATTTTCCTGTCTCTCGTTTTGCAGGACAAACGCATGAGTGAATAAATTGTGAACAAAAAACACATTTACTGGAGATTTGTGGTATTATTACAGTAAAGGTGGTGTTTTACAATG
>CAMWUK010000093.1 GCA_947177415.1 uncultured Clostridiaceae bacterium | reverse complement strand
AAGATAAAACTGATGAGAAAAAAGTATTGATGGCAATTTCAATATATTTTTGCACAAAAATATGAATTTTAGTCTCACCTTGTGTTATACATATAAATACATTTTTTCTTGTTTTCATAAAGAAAAAATATGGTATATTATACAAATTAACCATTCCGTATAACATAGAAACGACAGATATAATAATACTAACTGACCAGCCACGTTTTAATTCTTCAAAATATTTGTTTGTTATTTCATCTTCCTTACTAATTTTGCACATGCCATTTTTTCCAAAAATATACTTTTCTATTTTTGTGACCTTATTTTCATCTAATTTTTCCATTTTCACATAATATTTCACATCCCACAAATCAAGCTCAGAAACTCCATCAGCATTAAGTAAAATACTACTTTTATATACTGGAATATCGCAAATCCCACTTACCAAATATCTTTGTTGTTCAACTTCAATGAAATCTCCAACAGAGATTTTATTCCTTTTTGCAAGTGAATTTCCAACAATACAATCTTCTTTTCCTTCTTTTAATCCATCCCCTTCTGCCAGCCAGCCATCTCTCCACATTCTGTCAATAGAATTGTCTACTATATAAATGCTGGTTCCTGCACACACTTCATTATTAATTAGTACATTATTTGTATTATATGTATTTATAAAATGAATTTCTTCCGATGGAAACATTTTTGAAAATACAGATATCTCTGATATTTGCATAGCAGAATTTGTATCTGTTTCCATATCAGGTTCTAATTGAAGCAAATTCTTTGTATCTATAAGTTTTATATTTTTCTCTGCATCTGCATGAGCAGCATAATATTGACTGACAAAAAAGAAAGGGATTAACATACCTAATGCAAAACATAAAATCTGAATACAAGCAACAAATTTATTTCTCCATATACTCTTAATAGTTGTTGTTCCTATATATACTAATTTCATTTCATTCACCCTAACTTGGTTAATTTATATACAGTGCCCGTTCTATCATCGCTTAAATAAAAATTTCCTTCTTTATCAACAGTCATATACGAATATCCTGCAGTTGAGCTATTTGATTCTGTCGAAAAAACAGTTTCAAGATATTTACCTTCCAAGGTAAAACGATCCAGAGTACAAAATTCATTAAATGCATAAATGCAATTATTATAAACTATCGCATCCCTTGCTCCATAATCTTCTGGTAACACTGCCAGCTTTTTAATATTATCCTTTTCTATTACTCCAAGATATCCTGTATCGCTATATATGGCTTCATCTTCCCATCTTCTGCTTTGAAAATAAAAAATTTCTGACTTATCTTCGTTTGTACCGAAAACTCCAGACACACTTTTTGTTGTACTCTTAATTTCTCCATCCTTTATAACATATAAATTACACACACTTTCTTCAATACTTTCCAGTGTTAAAAATATAGTCCCTTCTTTATTTACCTCAAGATCATAAAAATCATGTTCCTTCTTCTGTTTTAACTCTGCTAATTCAATACTTCTTTGAAATTTTCCCTCCTTATTAAAAATCGAAATACGGTAATTCCCTTCCTCTGCCACATATATATTTCCCTCTTGATCTACTGCAAGTGCAGATGGAGATAACAGATCCCCTTCTCCATTTCCTGTTTTTCCAATCTCCGAAAGCAATTTTCCATTCATATCATATTTTTTTATAGTATCTGCATCCTTGTCTGCTACATAAAGTAAATTTTCATAACAAGCAATACCTTCTGGCGTTTGTAATTTATCATCTTCACCTATAAGTTCTTTTAATTCATATTGAATATTCTCTTGAAACTCAAAATTTTCCAAACAATCCGTCTTACTTTTTGTTGCATCACTACACCCAGATATTGATATAACTAATGCCCCAACAAATGGTACAATTACACTTCCTATTTTGTTCATATTTATTTTTCCTCCTATAATTTTTTAATCTTTGGGAATCTTTAAACCAGTAAATATAAGCCTTTCAGATTCCATTCGTGTTTTAGTCTTTTTTACATTATCTATTACAATACACTATAATTTTTAAGATTCATGAAATAAATTTATAAGATTTTCTTAAGATTATACAGTCAAATACTCTATAGTAACTTGATGATATATCTATTCCTTTAATTTATAGGACGATCTTTCCTATAAATTAAAAACGTCCTTGTGAGCTTTCTGCCCACAGGACGTTTTTTTCATCTAATTTCTATGCTTTCTTCTTACTGCAAAGAAAATTTACTTTTTTTTGTATATATCTGTCTATTCTGTATAATAATTCCTCCCCAAACAAAACATCATCATTTATTAATTCTATATTTTTACAATCTTTCAAACACCTGCCTAACTCTATTGGTGCAAACCCTATTGATGCAATTTTCAACATAGATAGGTCAAATTCGCTGTCACCTGCAACAATGCATTCATTCTCCCCTAGATACCCTTTCAATCGCTCTATTGCTTTTCCTTTATTCAGATTTTTGGGAACCACATAAACCTTTACACCATTACAAAATACATCCACATAAGTACAGTCTAATTTTTCTCTGAGTTCTTCAACAACCTGATTAGGATTCCCGCATTTAGTGAAAACAAAAAGTTCTTTGATAAATCTTAACTCAAAAGTTCTTCTTTTATCAAATTCTAAAATGTCCAATGCTTCATCCATAACAGGTCTGCTATTCTTAATTAGGTCCAAGGATTCCTCATACCATCTTTCATTCTCTTTTCCATTTTCCAACAATACACCACCATTACAAGTTAATGCATATTTAATTTCACCAATTCCAAGTTTTATCCGTTGATACTGCTCATTTGTTCTCGTCGTTGTTGGTATAAATTCAATTTTTTTTGCTAACCTGCAAAGCAATCTATGTTGCTTTTCAGTCATAAATGAAATGTCTCTTCCTTGATATACTTCAACACATCTTTTTTCTTCTCCAATGTTACACTTATATGAATAAATAAGAGTATTATCCAAATCACAAAATAAAACCATTTTTATCTCCTAACTATAAATTAAAAAAAGTATGATAAATAATTTTACCACACTTTCTTTTACTTAACTATATTTTTGTAAAAATCTTTCTTACAAGATCCACTGGTATCATAGTAACCGCAAGTATCACTATTACTATCCAACCCATTATTCCAAATGGAACACAACTAAACATACTACTTATCCAGCCAAATGCTTTTAACGGAATAAGTGCTGCATTTACAATCAACGCTTGCACAATAATAATTGCAAAAAATACTTTTAAAAATCCTGTATTCTGATCTAGTCCTTTAAAAATTCCAAAACCATCATCCCTAACATTAAAACCATTAAATAATGCACTTACAATAAATAGCACAAAATAGCCCGTAAGATGTTGTTCTTCATTTTCAAATAAACCAATAAAGAATGGATGTTTCAAATAGACAAAACTTGTTAATGTAAGCCAAAATCCCATAGTTAAAATTTGAACCATCATCTTTTTATTAACAATACTTTCGTCTCTTCTCCTGGGTTTTTCAAACATATATTTCTCTAAAGCTGGTTCATTTCCTAACATAATAGCCCCTAAACCATCCATCACAAGATTCACAAAAAGCAAATGGGTAACCTTTAATGGTTCTTCAATGCCAAAGAAAGGTGCAATCGCACTTACTATTACTGCTGTAACATTAATTACAAGTTGGAATTTACAGAACTTCAAAATATTGTTATATATTGTTCTTCCATATAATATTGCATCTTTTATAGATTTAAAATTATCATCCAAAATAACAATTTCTCCAGCTTCTTTTGCAGCTTCTGTACCACTTCCCATTGCAAAGCCAACATCAGCTCTCTTTAATGCTGGAGAGTCGTTTACACCATCACCAGTCATACCAACAACCAAATTCATCTCCTGACATAATCTTACCAATCTTGATTTGTCTGTTGGAAGTGCCCTTGCTATCACTCTAATATTAGATAAAATTTTCTTAACTTCATCATCTGTCATCTCATTCAACTGTGCAGATGACAATACTTTATCTGTATCAGATGTAATAAGCCCAGCATCTTTTGCGATTGCAACTGCTGTTTCTAACCTATCTCCTGTAATCATTACTACTTGAATCCCGGCTTTTTGTACCTCATCAATAGCTTCTTTAGCTTCTGTTCTTACATCGTCACGAATACCAACTAATCCAACAATTATCAAATCATCATTGATTATATCTTCTTTCATTTCTGACTTAGAATAACCAAAGCACAGAATTCTCATTGCTTTTCCAGCAAGTTCGTCTATTTTTCTATTTAATACAGCCATATCTATTGGACATTCTTTTCCATTTTCATCAAGATAGTATTGTGCCTTTTCCAATAAACGTTCTGGTGCCCCTTTATACAAAGTTTTTTCAAGTTTTCCAATTCTTACCTGGCTAAACTTATTAGCTGAATTAAATCCTTGTTGATTTATAACAGCACAGTCACTATCTCTTTGTAATGTCTCAAATGTTTCTTCTCCAATAAATTTTAATAATGCCTGATCTGTTGCATTTCCACCAATTACATTATGATATGAATCAAATAGTGATTGTGTATTCTTTCCAATTGCTAAGTCAACCAAATCTTTAACTTTACTATATTTACTCAAATCTTTTATTGGTAATGAATTTCCATCACCCAGAAAAAAATCAACTACTTCCAAAGATCCTTTTGTAATAGTTCCCGTTTTATCACTAAATAAAATATTTAACGATCCCGCTGTTTCAATACCCTCTGCTTTTCGAACAAGTACATTGTGATCAAGCATTTTGCTTGTATTTTGCATCAAAACCAAAGATATCATCAATGGAAGTCCTTCTGGTACAGCACACACAATAATTACAATTGCTAAAGATATAGCATCAATTACATTTTTAACTATTGTTTCTATGCTTTGAGAAAAGTATTCTCCTAAACCTCCTGCTGAATAAACATAATATCCCAGATAAAAAAATGCAATTATAATCGCTCCAATATATCCAAACATTGATATTTGTTTCGCCAGTTTTGATAATTTCACTTTCAAAGGAGAATCTACTTCATCTTCTTGCATTTCCTCAGCCATTTTACCCATCATAGTCTGAAGTCCAACTTTTTTTACTTCAAAATAACCTTCTCCATCAAATACAACTGCACCTCTAAACAATGAATGTTTATCTACAAAAGTATCACCTGTTAGCTCATCGGGAAAAACAATATCTTTTCCTGCAGCAGTTTTTTCACATTCTTCTGCTTCGCCATTAAGTGCTGAATTATCCACTTTTAGTACTCCTTCTACTAACAATCCATCTGCTGGAATTTTATCCCCTGATTGTAATAAAACAATATCTCCTACTACAACATCATCTATATCAATTACAGCCACTAAACCATTTCTATGTACTTTACATTTGTCTTTTTCTGTACTATCTTTCAATTCCCTATATTTTGTATCACTTGCAACTCCTGTTTTAGCTGAAACAAAGGCAACAATAATCACTGCAACAATTGTACCTACTGGTTCATAAATGGATGAATATCCCAAAAAGAACATTACAATCATAATTATTGCAATCACCAATAATATTTTTATCATCGGATCAGAAAATGTCTCTTTAAACTCTTCCCAAAAAGTTGTGGGCTCAGAATCAGGTATTTCATTACTTCCATACTTTTTTCTTGATGCCTCAACATCTTTATCCTTTAGTCCCTCATATTTCATATAAATTCCTCCATATGTGAAAAAGAAGCCAGCCTTGGGCCAGCTTCTCAAACAATACATTGACATGTCTCCAATTAAATATATCTTCTTGTCAACTCACCAAGTCCAGGATCGTTTGTTGGCTGCCCAATAGCATTAAATTTCCACTCACCATTATATCTGTATATTTCACCAAAAATCATCGCAGTACTACCAGAATAATTTTCAGTCAAATCATACTTACACATCTCAGCTCCTGTTTTTTCATCAACTATACGTATGAAAGCATTTTTAATCATGCCAAAATGTTGTTTTCTTTTCACACAATCATAAATATTAACAACAACCACAATCCGATCATATGTGTCAGGTACCTTTGATAAATCAACAACGATTTGTTCATCATCGCCATCTCCTGCACCAGTTAAGTTATCTCCCATATGCCGTACCGTACCGCTTGGGTGAGTAAGCTGACCAAAATAAACCAAATCAGACTTATCACAAAACTTACCATTTCTAAGTAAGATTGCAGATGCATCACAGTCAATTGGTTGGGGTTTTGGTGCAAAGAAACCTCCTCTTGGCCGTTCTACTTCATCCCATCCTAATCCCACTACAACTGAACTCAAACCTGCATTTTCTTTTGATAAACTCACCTTTTGTCCTTTTTGTAATTTGACAGACATTTTTATTGTCTCCTTTCTAGATTAATTGCTATAATATCCATTTTTATTATTCTACATCAACACCATAATTTGCACAAAGAGCGGCTAATCCACCTTGATATCCACTTCCAATTGCATTAAATTTCCACTCATTTCCATTCTTATATAACTCTGCAAATACTACTGCTGTCTCAATCGAAAAATCTTCACCTAAATCATATCTAAGCAATTCTTCACCAGTAACTTCATTGCAAATACGGATAAATGCATTATTAATCATTCCAAAATTTTGTCTTCTCTGCTCTGGTTCATAAATTGTTACGGTAAAAGCAATTTTTGAATAGTTAGATGGTACCTTTGACAAATCAATCTTAATCTGTTCATCATCCCCATCACCTTCTCCAGTCAAATTATCTCCTAAATGCTGTACACTTCCTGAAAGGTGATTTAAATTACCATAAAAAACAAAATCCTCAGATTTGGATACTTTTCCAGAATCTTCGAGCAAAAATGCAGCCGCATCCAAGTCAAAATCTCCTCCTGTATCAAACTGATTTGTATCCCAACCCAAACCAACAACAACTTTTGTTAATCCAGGATTATCTTTTGTCAAACTAACCTTCTGTCCTTTTGATAAATTAATTGGCATAATTATTCTTCCTCCTATTCAGCATCTATACCATAATGACCACATAAAGCTGCTAATCCACCTTGGAATCCACTTCCAATTGCATTAAACTTCCATTCTCCATTATATCTATATAATTCACCAACAACAACTGCTGTTTCAATTGAAAAATCTTCACCCAAGTCATATCTAATCAATTCTGTATTAGAAGTTTCATCAACAATTCTAATATATGCATTAGAAACTTGTCCAAAATTCTGTCTTCTTCGCTCTGCGTCATAAATTGTAACAGTAAACGCTACTTTTTCAATATTGGATGGTATTATACCTAAATCCACTTGAATTTGCTCATCATCTCCATCACCTTCACCTGTCAGGTTATCCCCCATGTGCTTAATAGAACCACTATTATGTGTTAAATTTCCATAAAAAATGAATTCCTTTTCTGTAGGACACATACCATTTGCTCCAACCATAAATGCTGCTGCATCCAAGTCGAAATCTGATCCTCCATCAAAAGCATTTACATCCCAACCTAAACCTACCATAATATTTTTCAATCCTGGATTTCCTTTTGTTAAGTCCACCTTTTGACCTTTCGACAAATTAATTGGCATAATTAATTCCCCCTTATAATTTTTTATTTGGCATATGATACATCTTATTGAACTCTTGCTTAATATTTTCTAAACGGGCTTGATCCTCTACCCGTTTTTTACGGGCATTATCCTGAATCGCCTTTGTCTCATCAATACCATTCACAATAGTTCTCCAAGTTGTTTCCAACGTTTCAACTTTGATTGAACTGCCAGATGCTAATCTTGCTGTCATCTTAGATTGTTCAACTGTATTTCTTGCATTTTTAATAAGCATCTCATTTGTTTTTTCATCCAAAGCAGACATTGCCTCTGCTTGTATTTTTTGGCGTTTTAACATGATAGCTTGTGCAAGAGCCTGTTTGAATACTGGTAATGTAATAATAAATGCTGAATTGATTTTTCTAACCAAATTCATATTACTAAATTCCATTGTCTTAATCATCGGAATAGATTGCATTGCAACATTTTCCGCAGTTCTTAAATCTTGTGTCCTTTGTTCAAGCATTAATAATGCTTGATTCAAACTAGCAATTTCAAATTGTATCGAATTATCTCCTGTTGTTTCCATTTCCTTTTGTCTTTCTTCGATATATGCTTCTAACTCCTTGCATCCCTGTTCCCCAGCAAGAATATATTTTACCAGTTCATGATAATAATTTACATTTGCATCAAACATCGTATTGAGTTTTTTATTAGATTGTTTGATTTCATTCTCATACTGTTTCAATTGTACATAAATTTTATCTACTTCTTCTCCCATAGTATGGTATTTTGCCAATATCTTATCTAGTTGTTTTCGCAAGTTTTTAAATAATTTCCCAAATAAACTTGGATTTTCTTTCAACTCTTCTATATCAAACTTAGACATTATTTTTGCTAATGTATTTAGCATTTCACTTGATTCATCTAATTGTGACATATTCATGCTATTTAACACTATATCTGATGCCTTTGATATTTCTTCTGCCACTTCTGCACCAAAGCTTACTATTGTCTCTAAATTATTAACCTCAATAGTACTTACTATTGCATCTACCTCCGCAGAATTCACTAATTCCTGATTCATTTGTTGTCTATCTGCAACAATATCATATTGTTCTACAACTTCAATCTCATTTTTCGTTTCCACAGAATTTTCCAAATTTTCACTTTTTGTTTTTTGTTCCACCTTTGAAAAATCTAATCCCATAACTTCATCTTCCTCTCTTAAAAATTTTATCTGTCCACTTTGTACGTGAATTTGTCAAAACTGAATTAATATCTGGTATTTGTAAATCATACATATATTCTCCGATTTGGTGTTCCTCAATTAGTAATCTATTCAAATGCTTTTCAATTGTCTGGTATCCTGTCGGCACCCAAAAAATAATATCCAAACCAATCAGGTTCAAAAAGGAAAACATAATTGTATCCTCCAATGCTATACTATCTTCTTTTGTATTAACAAACATTATCTTTCCATTCTTTTTAGTAAAATCAAACTTTTGTATTAATCTAGTAATATCCTTTGGCAAATTCAATACAGTAGAAATAATTGTATATTCTGTTCCATTTTCATAAGTTCCTTTAATTATTTTATGATCAATTAGCAACTGTAACTTTTCTAATATGTAATCTTGAGTTTCTTCTCTTAAAAAACCATATTGATAACAACTACTTTCTTTTATTTTTTGTTTTTGCAATTTACCTCGTTTTAAAAAAACAGTAGCATGTGCTTTTACTGGATTCTCCTCTAATGCATCAATATACGGATATTTATTTATTAATATAGTATCCTCTGTCATAAATGACTTTACATCTTTCCAATATTGAGATATGTCTCCATTTTTTACTCCTGATATTTTAGAAAAAATCACAGGAACCTTAACTACATTATCTACTGTATCAAAATTAGGTCTAAACTTTAACTCCTGATCCCACAGTATTTTTATTTCTTCATACATCGTTTTCAAAACAATTACTTCTGCTTTACTAAACTGTTGGTTTCTATAAATTCCCGAATCTTGATACATTATGGTATCTAACTCTCTCTCAGCATGATATGCAACAGTCCCAACATTAAGCACAGCATCACCACAAGGAAATTTATCCACAATCATACTCTCACTATACCTCAGCTCATATAGCAATTTATCCTCTAATATACAACCTTCGTCTTGATTTGGAACTAAAACCAAAACATCTACAGGTAATCGTGCCAAGATTTTCAAGAATGCAACTTCAATATCCGTTTTACATGAACCAAAATGGACAAAACAACCTATTTCTGGAAATTTCCAATTACCAAATAATTCACTTTGAAACCTTTTCATCCAGCATAACAAATACACTACAAGATTAACAAACCTATTTGTATTTAAGTTATCTTTTTCACTAAGTTCAAGCAATACATCAATGAATACCTTAATCATCAATTTTTGTAATTCTTTATTCTGGGAAAACTCTATGTTTTTAAGCAAATCCATAAGAGCTTCTTCATTATTGTGATAGTTTTTTCTGTGTATTTGCGAAATTTCTTCCATGGTTGGTTTAGCAATTTCTCCATCTACAACAACCATCTTTCTTTTCAAATTATTCATTTGAGTATAAAAAACAGACAACTCATTTATATATGTTAATTTATCCTCCACACCTCTTATTCTATAAAAGCAGTTATAATAAAAATCCTTGTCTGACTCACCTCTCATTTGAAAGCTTTTCAAAAAATCTTCAAATCCTTTACCAGAAATCCATGCATTTGTGCAATTCTTATACTTAGTCCTTTCTCCATATAATCTTTCTCTATTCATATCAGATTGAATTTCTTTCGTTATAAGCTTCATGCTAAAATCTATCGGAAAACTTCCACCTTGCACATCATATTTTTGTGACTTCTGTGAAGAAGGATCAATCTTTAAATACTCTTGATCTCCCTTATACTGTAAAAGAAGAACATCACACCCTGCCGATGCCAAAACTGATATTAATATCAATTCATAATTTGAGATAGTCCCTTCATACAATATTTTAGGCAAATCATCCGCTCCTAACCGGTTTGCAATTCTTTCAAATTTGTAATACATCCAACACATAAATTTTATATATGCATTCTTCAACATATTATCATTCTTTCCATTATCTCTTAGCTCACACAAAGCGGAATATAACGACTTTGAAACATTCTCCCTTGCATAATCAGACATTCTTGGCAACCATTTTTTTAAACTTGAATCAAAAAATTTCAAATCTAATTTAAATTGCATTCCCATTACTTCCGAAAAGTATGCTAAATTTTTTTCGTCAGGATTAGCAATTTTCCCTTCGATAATTACCCCATTTTTTCTAGCTACTTGATAATACTTTTTTATAAAATCTTTTATTTCATCTGAATAATTACAAACTCTACAAACATATACTCCTTTTTTATCTCTTGAACTAAGCATACAAAAATAATCGTCTAAATGATTGATTTTTTCTAACTTAAACAAATCTCATCACCTTCAATATCCTTTATTGCTATTTTTGTTTAGCAAAAATCCCATTCCTGAACCTATTGTACCACCTAATACATGTGTCAAATTAGAAACATTATCATCAATAAATATCCCTTGATATATCTGTTGCCCTAAATATAATATAGCTACAATAATAAATGTTAATGGTATTTCACCATCTTTTAAACTTGTTAATGATGCCAATAAGATAAATGCAAATACTATTCCACTCGCACCAAGCAATTGTATTGTTGGAAAAAACAAAAAATTCGTTATTCCAGTAATTACTGCTGTTACAAGCATAATACACAGTAACTTCTTACCTCCATATTTTTCTTCAAGGAGTGGTCCCACCACTAATATCATCATAAAATTTCCAATAAAATGTTCAAAATTTGCATGTCCAATCACATGTCCCAAAAATCTCCAATATGTTAACGGACTAGCTAATGATGAACGATATACACTAAAAAACAATCTGTTTGATACACCATTAGTTAGTATATTTACTATTAAGCTTATAAAACAAATCAATGAAAATCCTAAAATTACTGGTGAATTCATTGTTATTTTAAATCTACTTCTACTTTTCATTCTATCTCCTCCACCTTTCATATTTTATCATTTTCCATAACAAAATTCAATATTTTTTCTGTTTTATAGGCACATTGTACTATTTCCAATTTTATACAAACCCCTTTACAAATGGTAGAATATCAAAGTATGTAACCGCTAAATTTATATTTTGACCAATATCCATCCCAGATGTGCTTATTCCTATAACTTCACCAAACATATTCAATACTGCTCCCCCCGAACTTCCGCTAGATATCGGTGCAGTAAATTGCAGCATATTCTTTTCAGTAATATTCCTAAAACCAGAAATAATCCCATTAGACACAGAGTTAAACAAACCTAAAGGACTTCCAATTGCAACAACCTTTTGCCCACGAACCAGATTATCTTTACTGTTATATATTTTTAGCGGTTCTAACATTCTATCAACCCTAATCAATGCTAAATCCAATATATAATTGTATTTAATTACTTCATTTGTCGAATATGTAGTTTCATCTTCTTCTATTCTTATTGAAAAGAAACAACCACCTGCAATCACATGACAATTAGTTAATATATACCCTTTTTTTCCAACCATAATTCCCGAACCTGTTCCTATTATTTCACCATTATTATCATGAACTGCAATCATTACAACTGATGATGCTAACTTGGCTATTTCTTCAAATGTCAATTCTTCTTTTTCTTCTTTCTTTATTTTTTCATTTATATCTTGATGCAATTTATGATTAGCACTATGCCTTGGAATTTTATTTTCCTCAGAAATTTGGGGGCTAATAATTGGATCAAACTTTTTAAGTACAACTTCCTTATAATTTCCAATGGAATATCCTTGTGAAAGTTGGTAATTATTCATTTCCTCATCAATATCACTATTAATCTGCAGTAAACACACATCACAACCTAATAGGCACAAAAAATACGCAAATAAGTATTCATGCTTTTTTTGAACATTTTCAAAAACCATTTTATTATTATTTCCTAATTTACCAATAGCTTTCATCTGTAATACTTTATCAAGCCAATACAACATCTTAGTTATAAAATTTTTTTCAATAGATAAGTTATTTCTTTTACCAATAACATTGGAATGCAGCTTTAATAATTCTTGAAATGCATTTTCACCATAGTTTTTAAACATTGCCTCAGCATCTTTTGTCCGGATAATATTGTTCACACATGAACCATTTTTTATCAAATCATAACTTTGTGAATAAAAATTAATATCATTTTTCTCTGATAACAAAGGTAGTTGATTTATACGCAAATAAAACATCCTACCATTCTCTTGTTCCAGAATATTCCGTTCATTATGATCAATTTCTTCTGCCATTCGATTCCCATATCCTAATTGCCGGACAAAATAAACATCCTTAACATCTTGGTTCACACCTCCCCTTACATAACAAAAGTCAGTAAATTTATTTATCTTCATAACATTTAATCGTACTTTCATATTATCAAACCCTTTTCAATTTTTTCAAATAACTATGTTACTGTTCACACCTACAGTGCTAACAGTAACATAACTATATCTATTTTACCAAGTCTTTTTAATTTAATCTACAAAATCAACTTAACTTATGATAAAATAGGTAACAGTCCAAGCAGGTCTGTGCATTTACTGCACTGACCATAAGAATACATAGAAAAATAGAGGCATTAACAAATGGAGGAACCTAAAATGAAAAATTCTATAATTTACTATTCTGTAGGTGCATTATTGTATTGCCCTGCCAACAATAAAACGATAGCATCCTCAATTATTGCCGAAAGATTCGGTCGTAAATACTCTTTAGCATTATGTCTGGAAGACACCATTGATAATTATTATGTACATGACGCAGAACAGCAATTATTATCAACAATATGCCAAATATATAGCACCCGTCAAACTAAAAACTTTTATATCCCTAAAATCTTTATTCGTGTTCGTAGTGTTGAACAAATGAAACGGTTAGTAACATTATTAAAAAACTATTTTGATATTATAACTGGTTTTATTTTTCCAAAATTTTCTATCAACAACTCAGAACAGTATATGGAATGTTTAAAAAACATAAATGACTGTATTGGAAAAACTATTTATGGTATGCCTATTTACGAAAGTTCATCAATTATTAATCTAAATGTACGTCATGATATATTATACAAATTAAAAGATATAATTGATGAAGTATCACCTCTTATCCTTAATGTCCGTGTAGGAGGCAACGATTTATGTCATTATTTTGGTTTTAGGCGTCACATTAACGAATCAATTCACAAAATCACTCCAATCGCAAATATTTTTTCAGATTTAATCACAGTATATGGACATGATTATGTTATTTCTGGTCCTGTATACGAATATTACAATGGAGAGAACTGGGAAAATCACTTCAAACACGAAATAAAAGATGACATATTATGTGGTTTTATTGGAAAAACTGTCATCCATCCTAACCAAATTGAATCTATAAATTTCTCCTATAAAGTTGCCACAGAGGACTTTTTAGATGCCCAAAACATAATTAACTGGGAGAATAAGACATCCTTAGTTTGTGGTAGTACATTTGGCACAAGAATGAACGAATACAAAACTCATGTGAACTGGGCTAACAAAATCCTTTACCTTGCAAACTATTATGGCACATATTAACCCTTATCCCAAGGTTAATATGTGCCATCTTCTTACTTATCATTATTGAATAAACGGTATACCAATCCAGGAACATTTCCTCCACCTGCAACAATCATTAAAATACCAAATACTACTGAATTACTCTCTTTAACTATCCCAAAGCCTGGACGAAAATACACCAGCAACACACCAATTGCAATAAAAAATCCCATTATTACCAATAATATTATTTCATCCCAAAATGTCGATTTATCGTTCGTAAACAAACTCACCTTCATACTATCACCTCCATACAATTATTATACCACCAAATACTTTTTGTCATTTTTTCCAAACATTAAGAATAGTACCATATGTTCTATCCTCAATTATACATCTGCTATCTTCTTAATAATTCCACAGCACTTATAATTTACTAATGCATATTCTTCTATCAGAACTCCTTTTTCTTCTGCTAAACGAATAATATGCTTCAACGCTCTATCATTTTTATCTTTTGGATTAATAAGAACCTTCCATGGAACTCTTCTTAACAACACACGTGTTGTTTCACCTATTCCAGGTTTCACAAAATTAATATCGTCTATGCCAAACGTCTCAACTATATTATTAATTTCATCCATTCCAAAATGTTCTACTAATTCTTTCTCTATTTTATAATCATATTCAAATTCTTTTTCAATACAATCAATAAATTCATAGGATAAATCTGATGAAATCAAGTTTTCATAAAACACAGCCCCGTGAAAATCTTTTTTCCCTATAATGTCATCTCTAAGAAATGTGCGGCTAATTAACCCCGATACAGTACAATTTAAACATGAACTTGGAATCAATATATCATTATGTGTTCCACATAAATCAGTAACATTAGCTGGATCAGCAACAACAGCAATTTCATCCGTCACCCCTTCATATGCCCTCAAATCTTTTTTCAATTCGTTAAGTATTGCTCCCTTTCCAATCCACCCATCTACAAACATTATTTGTTCTGGTTCATATCTGTTTAACAGAAACTGCATAGCATTATCATCAATGCCTTTCCCTCTAATAATTGAAATTGCATAGTGGGGTACATTATATTGGTATTTTTTTTTGATAAACCTCTTCGCTAAGACACCAATCGGTATTCCAGCTCTAGCCAAAGAAACTAACACCACATCTTTTCCCTTCTTCTCAATTATCTTATCTGCCATCTTCCCTATTGCTATTGCTGTTGGTTTAGCAAAAATAGATAGTGCATCCTTATATACACTCATATACTCTTCTGTTGGAACATATTCTATGGGTAACATTTCACAATAATGTTTTCCTTTTTGTATCAGTTTTTCCCTTTCTTCTGTTGATTGTGGTTCCACCATACCTGTTATGTCTTTTAAAAGAATTTCTACGTCATCTTCTAAATATGTGCTTCTCATTTTTTCCACCTCACTACTGTTATGTTTTCATTCCCTTGCTCTTGTAACACATTGATCAGTGATTTCTCATTTTCTTTTTCTAACGCATCCGTCACTACAAATACCTGATCATACTTACTAATATCGTACAAATATGTTACACGCTCCTTGTCATATAAGCTAACTAATTGAAACGCAGTATGAAATGGATAATCACATTCTTCAAAAACTTCAATTGGACTTCTTGTCGTAGAATGAGATACAGCCTCATAGCCGTATTGTTCTAACCTTGCAGCAACATACAAGGCGGGATACATAAACTCTTCTGTTCCAATCACCAAAATCCTTTTTTTATCTTTCTCTACCTTATCTTGTATCTGTCCCCATAAATATTCGCATGCTTGTTCATATTCAATAGCTTTTACCAGTCTTCTTGCATTCATATACCTCTCAATTTCATACTGATTATATCCTCTTAAATGTTCAACATTCTCTTTTGGGGGCATATATTTCCCTTGAAGCTTGTATTTCAAGACTTTCTCTGAATATTTTGAATGATTGGTTTTTACAAGATAATGCAATTTAATATTTTCTTTCTCATACAATACCTTTGATTGTTCGTCCATTCCATTCAAAATAGATGCTACCGAAAAATTTAATTTGCTTTTGTACTTTTCACGAATAATATTTACAATTTGTGAAATAGTGTTTCCCGTCGTCACTTCGTCCTCGATAAAAATAATTCGATCCACATCATTAATACAACTATCCACATCATCTTTGACTAATTTTTGTTCCGTTGCATGGCTGTGCTTCTCAGAAAAATATAAATATTCAACACCTTCTATTTGCTCTCTTGTTGTTTGCATATATAATGAACCCACTTTAACTGCAACTCTTGCACCAATTGCTGTCGCAGTTTCTGCAAACCCTATTAACAATAATCGTTCTCCCTTATATTCCTGTTGAATTATTTCAGCCAGCTGATCGAACATTTCAAATGCACATTTCCCCGAAACTGGTATGTGCTTTCCTTGCAAACGATTAACAACAAGGTATGTCCGCTTGCTATTATTTCTTCTTTTGGCAATTCTAACTAAATCTTCTTCTTGATACATTGTGTTCTCCAATTACTTTTATATTTGTTTCTATTTTACCACATTGCTTTCTGTTGTGGTAGACTTATTGCACATTTCTTTCATTGGCTGATTGTAAACCAATACAGTGTTTAAAATCAAGTTGTCGGCTTATTCAACATAATCTGAATCATATGGTTAATTCTTCCATTTTTTTATACACAGCTTTACACTATCTTTTTTGACCATAACAAAAAGGACACCTTCTAAAATTACTCTAAAAAAATGTCCTTAATAGTACAAATATTAAATTGGACTCGTGACCCATTCTACGCATAATCCAGTATTATCCATGTATTCCTTCGTCATTAGATCCAACGAGTAACTTGGAATTATCCGTAGAGGATATATTTCAGATTGAAGAGCCATAAAAAATAGTGGAATATTTTATATTGAAATTTCATGTACTTATGATATAATAAACCTAAGAAGAGTACCCACTCCTAAGTGGATGCTCCCAAGAAATGGCTTATTTGTCCTTACGGACACTGCCTATCCTGGTGCCGACAGGATAGGCAATTTTTATTTCTTCTTGTTTCTCTTCTCGAGATACGCAAGAAACGTAATAACGAAGCTGCCAAAGGCTATCAGTAAACCGATAATCCCGATGAAAATCATAATTATGTCTGCTGCTGTCATTCTTACGCACCTCCCTTCTCCTCACCAGCAAGCCGGCTATGTAGCTCGGGAGGCTACCACCTGTCATGGGTACTTTGTGTATAGCTGTTGCTACACATAGAGCATTTTACCATATTTATCCTATACTTTCAATATAATCTCTTTAATCCTATTAAACCCATCACCCAATCACACTAACAGCAATACAATCAAAAAAAGAACATTTGCCACTGTAAAGTATAATACATATTTCCCTTTTTGTTCTGGAAATGCATTGACTAACTGTTTATAGGAAATCAAACTTGCCATTGATGCAATTAAGGTTCCAAGACCTCCTAAATTCGTTCCAATTATCAGTGCCTCATAATTCTTTGTAAATCCAGATAATAAAATTGCAGCAGGAACATTACTAATAATCTGGCTTGCACCAATTGCAATCAAAGTTTCCCTTTCATTTAAAACATACAATAACATATCACGCACACTAGAAATTGCACCAATATTGCCTATAAAGATAAAAAATCCTATAAAAGTAAATAAAAGACAATAATCTGCTTTTTTTAGAACTCTCCAGTCCATAATCAAAATAAATGATATTACTATCCCTAGTACTACATACCATTCTACAAGTCTTAAAACAGTACTAATACATACTCCAAACAAAATAAAATCAATGATAACCTGCCTTTTGTTCCATTTTCCTTGTCTTTTGTTCTCTTCTTTCAAGTCCAGTGATAAATTCTCCTTCTTTTGTACTAAAACAAATACCAAAAGAACAATGCCAGCAACTATGGTGTAAGGCAGCATAAGACATAAAAAATCTATAAAGGACATCTTACTTAATCCATAAAGATATAAATTCTGTGGATTCCCCATTGGTGTTAACATACTGCCAAGATTGGCTCCTATCGTTTGTGCTGTGACAATTGGTATTAGCATTTTCTCTTTCTTGGTCATTTGTAAAGTTAAAATAGCAAATGGTACAAATGTAATCAATGCCACATCATTTGTAAGAAACATACTGCTAAAGAAACAAAGAAATACCAATACAAATCCTAATCTTCTTGTATTCGTACATCTCCCCACTAGTTTTCTTCCCAATATATGGAACACACCATTTTCTTGCAATCCTGCCATTACCAACATTAAACTCAATAAAATTCCTAATACCCGAAAATCAATAAATTCCAAATATGTTTTAGAAGGAGGATTCCAAATAGATGATAACACAGCTAACACTATCGCAACCACAAGTACAATTTCTTTTTTTATAAATTGTAACAACACTCTCATCTATATTTCCTCTTTAACAAAATAAGGTTGGTCCAAAATCATCTATATTCTCATTCCATATACCATTATGAAAATCTAAAAAGATTTCTTTACATTTTTCATAAGTTACTTCCTTTTCACACAAATGTGTGCCATCTTCTTTTTCAATACCAATCTGTAAAGTTATCTCTCCATCATTAACCGCTGCCTGTACATAACGTATTTCACTTATTAGGTTTTCAGATGTTAGAGTAACAAATTCGTCAGTATCTTCCATAATTATCTCCAAGAATTCAAGGATATCTTCTTCTGTATAATCCCGAAGTTCATCCCCTTGATTTCTTAATGTATGATAGTCCTTTGGTTCTGTTTTTTCAAATACCATTTCTTTATATTGTGCCATAGTATTACTTCCTTTCTTTACCTTACCTTTTGATTCTTAATTATTCCTCAATTATACTGAATTTCATCCCTAATTTCAACAATTTCTATATCCACATCCAGGACAAACGCATGAATGTTTATTCTCTTTATTATGTTCTATTGTCAAGTTTTACAGATTTAATATCTGTTCTAAATACATTCTCGCATTCA
>CAMWUK010000092.1 GCA_947177415.1 uncultured Clostridiaceae bacterium | reverse complement strand
AACATGCAACACGCATCTGGCACGCAAAGTGTGCAATCCCCTCATGAATGAGGGGATTGGGGAGTTGATGTGGGCTTGCCCACTTTGTTCTTTTTCAAAGGAATCTTTAATGAAAAATTTTGGTTTATCCTTGAAAAAGTGACATAGGTGTCGTATAATAAAAAGACAGTTATGTCGTTTTTTGAAAGGAGAATAGGATGAAAGATTTTATATTAAGAGAATGGAGAGAAGAAGATGCCAAAGCAATTGCAAAGGCAGCTAATAATTCAAACATAGCAGCAAACCTGAGAAACACATTTCCGTATCCTTATACATTAGAGGATGCAAAGTGGTATGTGAATCACTGCATTTCAAAGAAAGGGGGAAAACAAATTACCCGTGCTATTGTGGTTGATGGAAAAGCAGTGGGCAGTATAGGAATATTTGTTCAAAGTGATGTATATGAGAAGTCAGGTGAGCTTGGTTATTGGCTTTCAGAGGATTATTGGAGACAAGGAATAACCTCTCGTGCAGTAAAGATAATTTGTAAGGAGGCATTTGATACATTGGATATTATCCGTATCTATGCAGAACCTTATGACTATAATGCAGGTTCAAGAGGTGTTTTGGAAAAAGCAGGTTTTACATACGAAGGTACTATGCGTAATGGAGTATATAAAAATGGGAAAATACTTTCTTATTGTATGTATTCTATTTTGCGAGAGGAGATAGACTTATAAAATGGGAGTGAAAGCAGAAAATACGAAAGAAAGAATACGGCAGGAAGCATACAGGCTGTTTGCTGATAAAGGTTTTAAGGAGGTGACAATGACAGATATTTGTGAAAAAACGGCATTGAGCAGAGGGGGGTTATATCGGTATTATTCCAATACAGGGGAGATTTTTTCCGAAATTTTATCGGAAGAATATGTGATTACGGATCGTATTAGGGAACAGGAAAGTGCCAAAGTTATTCTGGAGGATATGCTTCGGGCAATAAAAAGTGAAATTATGGATAAGGAATTATCTTTAAGTCTTGCTATATATGAGTATGCAAACCTCGGAAATGGGGAATTCTTTATTCGTATACATGAAAGTGCAAAAAAACGCTGGATAAGCTTAATTAACTATGGAATGGAAAACAAAGAATTCAAAAAAGTAAACCCTGAACAGGTTTCGGATTTGATTTTGTATTATTATCAGGGGTTGCGGATGTGGTCCCGTGTCATTCCTTTTGACAGGCAGATAGCAGAGCATTATGTAGAAACTGTTCGGCAGATGTTATTGGATGAGAGTATTTGAATACATATAAAACACTAATGCCTCGCAAACGAGGCACCACCATGAATGAAAGTTGATTGCTACATGCTACGCACTCCCGCAATCACCAACTGTATTCGTATTCTGGGCTGTCGCCCTACATACTCATACAGTTTAGCCAGCCAAATGTCTATATTTCTTTGCAAGCAAGCTTGCATGAAATATAGACGTTTGTCAGGACTTTCATAGTAAGATAAAGATTAGATGTTACTAGGATGTGAGGTGAACGCAATTGAGAGAACTAGTTGATGATCAGTTTTATAAAATTTTACATAAGAAGTATAAGGAGTTGCTTTTGGATTTTGTTTTATTACAATTTGATGGAACATATTTAAAACAAATATCTCACAAAGAGGCAGTAATTGAGGCTATATCTGTTTTTAACTCAAGATTAAGAGTTGGAAATAGCTTAAAACATCAAAAATTCTACGTTGAAGAAGATAAGATGAAATGTAAAAAAAGTTCGATTGAAGAATTACTTTTGGATGATAATGATGACCGGATTAAGACTTTTGAGACAACAGGATACAGGGAAACACCAATAGAAATAAGTTATTGGCAAGCTTTTTCAGACCCTCCTTATAACACAAATTACACAAAGGAAGATTTTCGAAAACTAAATTATTTACTATTTCCTATTCCCTTTAGAGTGGATTTAGAGGTATATAGATGGAATGATGAGTTTTCAAATTATTTTGATGATGGAAAAGAATGGTGGGGGACTGGTTTTTGGAGTATTTATGATAAAAATATAAATAGATTTGTCATTATAGGTGCTTCCTTAACCGATTAGTAGACTTTGAGTTACTGTGTCGGTGTAAAATAATAGTTACTGTTCACAGGTAGTACTTTGCACTTGCTGCAAAGTACGTAAGAACAAGTAGTGGCAGTGAAGAATCCAGCCTTTCGCCAAAGGCGAATTATAAATAGGCTGGATTCCGTTACAGTTTGCACCGTAGGTGTGAACTGTAACAAATAATAAGCTAATTAGGAATAGAAAAAATTAAAATTTTATGTTAGAATGATGATAGGAAGTTTCGTAGGGGGGATGATGAAAGAATATGGAATATACGCAGGATGATATAAAGTCTAAGCAAATAAAAACAAATTTTTTCTCTAAATTATCCAAAACAGTTACAAACAAATATGCTGCATATTGGTATCCGTTACAGGAAATTAATTCAGGGATTGATGTAATATCTTTCGATGCAAATTTTTTGGAAGACAGGGAAAGACTAGAAGAGATTAAAACTATTTTTGCAAAGCATAATATAAGTAAAGTTTGTGTTATTCCAGAGCTGGACAACGTATACTATTCAGATACTTTTCTTGAAGATATATTAGCAGAAGATGAAGATGGATTTGTGTTTCCATATTCTTCCGAAGAGTATACATTTGATTTGTCGCAGGAATGGTTGATATATAAATCACATGAGTTTACGGTGACATTTGCAGGAGAATGGCTTGTGCGGGAATGTAAAGAACACATAAAAAATTATGAAAAAGGTATTGTGAGAAACATGGCACAAAGAAAATTCAGAAAAACAGGAGGAACAACGATATGACAGCACAAATTTTTGCTGTTCTTATTTTTCTGGGTATGTTTATTTTAATTATTACAGAAAAATTTGAACGGCATATTACCACATTAGGTTGTGGATTATTGACATTGATTGTAGTTTTTGGAATTTGTATGCACAGTGTAAGTGCAGTTATGCAGACACTGAATATACAAAGTATTTTTACAGTGGACTTTTGGTATCAGGCAGGAGAAAGTACAGAATCGTCTATTGGTATTAACTGGGCGACTATTTTCTTCATTGTTGGAATGATGGTTATGGTGGAAGGAATGGCAATGGCGGGATTCTTCCGGTGGCTTTGTATGAGAATTGCCAATTTAGTACACTACAAGACGGTTCCTATTTTCATTACCTTTATGATTATGTCTGCCATTTTAGCAATGTTTATTGACAGCATAACCGTAATCTTGTTTCTTGCAGCAGTTACTGTGGAACTGGCACAGTTATTAAAATTTAATCCTGTTCCTATGATTCTTTCTGAAATCTTTTGTGCAAATCTTGGAGGATCTGCTACTATGTGTGGAGATCCACCTAATATTATTATAGGAACCTCATTGGGATACTCATTTGGAGATTTTATTTTCAATACAGGGCTTATAGCTGGAATTTCATTGATTGTTGTAATTGTATATTTTTATGTAATTTTCCATAAGGAACTTAGTAGTCAGTCTGATGAGAAAAAGAGTGTTGCTGATTATCCAGATCCGAAAAAAGCAATTACGAATAAAAAAGGATTTATTATCAGTTGTATTATTTTTTTTGGTGCTGTAATTTTACTTGTTACACATGCTTACACAGGATTAACCGTAGCATTTATTGGCTTATTTATTGCAGCAGTTACTTTGCTTGCTTCTTTTAAAAATGCAGTAAAAATAATAAAGAGTATTGACTATCAGACAATATTATTTTTTATTGGATTATTTGTAGTAGTAGGTGGTTTAGAGGAAACAGGAGTCTTGGAAGTTATAGCAACATTTATTGGGAAAGTCAGTGGTGGAAACATTAAGTTGATGATTGCAATTATTATATGGGTGTCTGCAATTGCCAGTGCATTTGTGGATAATATTCCATTTGCAGCTACGATGATACCAATTATAAAAAGTCTTTCTGTTACACAAAATACCAGTCTTTCTGTCTTAGCATGGGCATTGTCCATGGGAACAGATATTGGAGGAAGTGCTACACCAATTGGAGCATCTGCAAATGTTGTTGGTACTTCTGTTGCTGCAAGAGAGGGGTATCCAATTAGCTGGGGGGAATATTGTAAGAAAGTTGTACCAGCGACAGTATTAGTATTAATAATATCTATGATTGTTATATTTGTGAGATATTTTTAAATGATTGGAATTATGAAAAGTTACAAAACATCCATGCCTTGTGGACTGTGGCATCACCATAAATATATAGAAATATTTTTAGGAGGGGTATATATGTCAAAACAATTGATTATTACAGTAAGCCGTGAATTTGGCAGCGGAGGTCATGTTATTGCGGAGCATATAGCAGAAAAATTTGAGCTGCCATTATATGACCACAATTTACTGAGGGAAATTACAGATGAAAAGAATATATCTTTGGATTATATTAAGAGGTATGATGAATTGCCAAAGAACCCATGGTTTTCAAGGACAATAAGAGGATACAGTAATTCACCGGAAGAAAATATTGCCAATATGCAGTTTGAGTATTTGAAAAAAAAGGCAGATCAAGGAGATTCTTTTGTTGTGGTTGGGCGTTGTGCAGAATCCATATTAAAAAACTATGATGGTTTAATATCCTTTTTTGTATTAGCAGATATGGAAGCAAAAGTCAAGCGTATCGAAAAAATCCATGGAATATCCCAATCACAGGCAGAAGCATTGATTAAACGTAATGATAAGGAACGGAAGGCTTATCATAACTATTATTGTACTGTAAAATGGGGAGATTCCCGAAACTATGATATTTCAATTAATAGTAGTAAATTAGGAATTAGCCATACGGCAGAAATGCTGGAACAGTATATTAAAGCCAGAATAGAGGAATAGGATAATGAATTGGAAATTTAAAATAATGGTCTTTTTAAGTGGGATATTTTCAAATTTGATAAGATTCTTTTTTCTTTTGCTTTTATCTGCTATTTTTATGATAATTGGCATAGTAGGAGAGAATGCTTGTAAAGATGTTGGTGTGATGATATTTATAGTATATTTAATGGCAGCCGTTTTGGAGTGGGTGAGAACATATAACATTGCATTTAGTCAGGATGGGGTTGATGATGTTTTTAATATGTTTAAAGAGTATAATATAAATACAGAAAATGGTAATACAGAACAGGGCTTGTTTTTAGATGGCATTTCATTTGAACTGAATACGAAAACCCGGGATACCGCATTTTTTATTTTCCAAGAAGATAATGGATTAGAATATAGTTTTGATTGTTGTTTTGATAGGAGGAGTTTTAAGGGTGAGAATATAACTCCTAGTATCTGTATAAACCCTATTGGAACTAGTGCAAAGAATATTGAAGATTTAGTTGGGGAGCATTTTGAAGTAAAAACGGTTGATGAGGCACAGGAACGGGAAGATAGCTTATATGTATATGAACATGAGCCATTAGAGAATTATAGATTAAGGTTACTTGAAGTGAAGAATGACAGAATACATATTATGTGTATTGGAACAGCAATTATAGATGGCTATGCACAACCATACAAAACTGCTCCATTTGAATTAGATTGCTGGCTTCCAATTATTACCTGTAAAGAAGATTGGGAGAAATTTGAAGTCTGATTGTAACAGTTCAGCCCTTGGCTGAACTGTTATGTATGATTGCTATTGTTCATAGGTAGTACTTTGCACTTGCTGCAAAGTACGTAAGAATAAGTAGTGGTAGAGAAGAATCCAGCCTTTCGCCGGAGGCGAATATTAAATAGGCTGGATTCTGTTACTGTTAGCACCATAGGTGTGAACAGTAATGTATAATTTTGGAGGTGTAGAATGAAAAAATACATTGTATAATAATTCAAATGATATTGTTAATGTGGTTTTTTCTTGACATGACAGGATTTTATCTTGGAGATAAGTGTTTAGTTGTAAGGTCATATAAGGATGATGGAATATTTTTTCTCATTTACTTAGTGGCAATAATACTATTTATTCCCGCGAAGCAACGAGCCAAGTGCGAGCTTGCTCGCATTTGGCGACTGCCGCGAGGGTCAAATACCCCGCCCCTTGGGGCGAACTTGCTAAAAAGAAGCTAGGTCATGCCCCGTAGCTTGCTGCGGGGTATTTGACTGTGAAAGAAAAGATTGGTAAGTGGTTTGTTATTGGATGGTTAACAATGTGGTTTATTACGCAGTTTATCTGTCATGAATGGTACACTATTTTTAATGGTGGATTTATGGGAACATTAGAAGGCAAAATAAAATATTTTTCAGGCACAATGCAGTGGCTGAGTATACAGGGTAGATATATACCAGATGTTTATCATACTATTTTACATATTCTTATTTTATTTGCATTGGTTAGTACAATTATTATATATGTGGCAAAGAATAAGGAAACGAAGTAATAAACTGGAATTTGACTAAGGAGGATAAAAATGAAGGTAGATTTTATCTATCAAAGATTTTATTTAAGAATAGGATTGTGTGGAGTATTTGTACTGATGTGGATAGTTATATCGCAATTTATGGTAGATATGTTCAATACTTCATGGCTGTATTGGATAGTATGTGCAATAGGTACAATTGCTATTATGATATTGTTCTATAAACTTACAGAGAATTTATCATGGTTTAATAAAACGGGTAGTTTTGAAAAAATAGAAGTAGGATATTTATTAACTCTTGGAAAAACCTATCAGTTTAAAGATGTAAAAAGATTATGTGCGTGGAGAAGTAATTTGTATGGAACAGAATCATGGTTTTTACTGATAGAGTCAGAGAAAAAGATTAAGGTCGTGTCAAGACCATTAACTAAGAAACAGGCATTTGTATTTGTAAATGTAGATTTATATAAGATATTTAATCAAATACTTAAAGATAATCCGGACTTAAAAAAGGAAAAGAATACTGATGGAACAGTAATACCTTATTTTTATTCTAAATAAAGGATTGTTTAGAAAATTGATATTTTTTAAACTAAAAAAGCTTGACAAATTTCAGTTTGTGCATGAGTTCAAGAAAGCAAAAATTTGGCATTGTGTGGATTTTAGCATTTCAGTTTTATTTTGATAAAGTAACGGACAAAGTATGGGTATTGTATGTTGTACCAGTTGTATTATCCTATATGATGACTATTGTGACTTGCGAAATATTAGGAAAGGGAAAAATGTATTGAGAAAGTCAAGCATAAGTTGAAGTTGTGAAGCTTGGTATGAAACGATAAATTGGAATTTGTTATAGTAAATACCAGTTCCACCTAAATTCTCCGAATAGGGGATGTTATTTCAATATAAAAAAACGTATTCTTCCATTATAAATATGTAAATAAATGGAGGTAAATCAAATGAACCAATTAACCACAGGAAAATTTATATCAAAAAAAAGAAAAGAAAAAAATTTGACACAGGAACAGTTGGCAGAAAAACTGGGAGTTTCTAATAAGACTATCTCAAAATGGGAAACGGGTAAATGTATGCCAGATTATGGCATTGTAAAAAGTTTGTGTGAAGAATTAGAAATTACTATCGCTGAATTAATGGATGGTGAAGAATCAGAAGAAAAAAGTGTACAGGCATATGATGATGAGCAGATTATGGATTTGTTAAGGCGAACACAAGAATTAGAGAAACAAAAAAATCTATTATATGGAATTTTGTTAATAGTAATGGGAATTGCTTTACAAGGACTTTCGTATACCTTTAAAGGTTCTAATGTAAGAGACTTCTTTTCTGGACTTCTTTTAGGGGTATCAATCGCCGAAATGTTGGTTGGTGTTTATGTACTTGGAAGAAGTATAGCTGAAAGGTAAGTTGCAGCCTGTTTAGCTGGGAAATCAGAATTTATAGAGGAGAACAACTATGACAACTGAAAAAATATATCCGATGCTTATTGCAAAAGCAGGGAAAAAGGGTTGCACTAAAGCGGATGTAGATAAAATCGCTTGCTGGCTAATTGGATATGGTATTAAATTTATATTTTAGAAACTACGAGGTTGAGTTATGAATTATAGAATTATTGATAAAGAAAAGTATTACAGAAAAGGGGTTTTTAAGCATTTTTCGGAGGATTGTAAATGCTCTACATCCCTAACAGCTAGGATAGATGTTACTGATTTGGTTTATTATTCGAAAGCGAAAGGAACGAAATTCTATATCAATTTCTTGTATATTCTGGCTAAGGTCTTAAATTCCAGAGATGACTATAAGATGGGATATCTTTGGCAAACAGAAGAACTGATTTGTTATGATGTGATTAACCCTACACAGTACATATTTCACGAAGATACGGAAACTTGTACACCAGTATATACAATATATTATGGGGATTATGATGTTTTTTATAAAAATGCGGTAGAAGATATTGAAAAAGCAAAGAATACAAAAGAATATGGACTAGACATGCAGAATCATCCAAATTGGTTTGATGCATCATATATTTCATGGCTGTCATATGATTCGCTAAATATAGAACTACCAGATGGACATTTATTCTTTGCACCTATAATAAACTGGGGAAGGTACAGGGAAGAAAAATCCCGGTTGATGATGCCTGTATCGGTAAGACTTAATCATGCTATTGCAGATGGTTATCTTGTGGCAAAAGTTTTTAAACTACTTGAAAAGGAGATGAATGAGTTTTGTAAAAAATAAAATTTTTATTTTGTTAATCGTGCCGTATGGCTTGATTATATAAAAAGCAAAAGAATTCTGCAAGCAAAGATAAAAACGCAACGTATGTAGAGATACATACCAGAGCCGGTAGGTAGCCCGGCCGTCCTGCTTGTCAGGGTAAGTAACCTGCCCCTCCGGGTTGTCCGTTCTTTGCTCATTTCAATTAATTAAGGAGGGATTGTCATGGGCAAAGTAAATGGCAAACTGACAGTGTATTTTGATGAACCATTCTGGGTAGGAGTCTTTGAGAGAATTGAAGATGGGAAGCTATCTGTAGCTAAAGTGACATTTGGTGCAGAGCCAAAGGATTATGAGGTTTTCCAATTTATTCTAAAACATTATTACAGCTTGCAATTCAGTCCGGCTGTGGCAACTGTTGCAAAGAAAACCATAAGGAATCCAAAGAGAATGCAGCGTGATATAAGAAAACAATTACGAGATACCGGGATTGGCACAAAATCCCAGCAGGCTTTGAAATTGCAACAGGAGCAGAACAAACAGGAACGTAAAGTGAAAAGCAGAGAGCAGAAATTGGCTGAAGCCAAGCGAATGTTTGAACTGAAACAGCAAAAGAAAAAAGAGAAACATCGGGGCAGATAATGCCCTGTTGTGTTCTAGCATAAATTCAAAGTTATGGGAGGAATTACTTTATATGATTGCCTTTAGTATCGGTCTGCAATATAAGTCGTGAATAATGGAGGAGTGATATGGAAATCGTAGATATATGGTATGAATTTGAGGAATGGTCAGAAGCAATTGATGTAAATGATTGTAATTCGGATGTTGTTTTTGAATTAAGTGATGGGAGTAAATGGTGTGCTGCCTTTTATACATATCAAAATTTATTAACTTTATCAAAGAAAAATAAAAATACAGGAGAACTTCTTTCAGGGCAATATTATTATGCTGACAAACCAATTTTTATTTCTAAAATGGAGAAAAGTACAATATTATCTGTTATCAATGATATTATAAATAACGAGATAGAAAACAAAAAGGAGTTATTACCCTGCATTTTTACAAGGGTTGAAGATGATTATCTGGATGAATATTTGTAAACTTTTAGGTAACTATTCAGGTAGAAACACGCATTTACTGCGTGTTTCGCGAGAAAAAGTAATTTTTTCCATAAATTTCACTTTTTCAATCCGTATATATGTTGTAAGAAAAAAACAATGTAACTGTTCAGAACATACTCGAGGATTTGCTTGACAGATCCGAGTTTTACAAGATTTTAGCCCTTCGCTTTGCGAATTTTTATGGGCTAAAATCTCGTATCTGTTCAGGTACTGAACAGATACAAAACAACTATATTAGGAAAGAGAAGGTGTTATTTATGAAGAAAAAAACAACTAGTTTACTTGTATGTGTATTATTAGTTACACAATTAATGACATTTGGTGGAGGATGTGCTTCTTCGGATAGTGGGTCAAAAAAAGATTCAGGAAATTCTATTACATCAGAAAAATATGAGGAGTTGGATGAAAATACGAAGTCAGATTATGAAACAGAAACAAATAATAAAATGACAGAAATGACAGATGAAGTCCCTGAAACTATCCAAGAACCTCCTGCGGAGGAGTATGCAGAAGTTACAGAAAATGGGTTTATTACTACAAAGAAAAACAACACTTCTACATTTTCAGCAGATGTAGATACTGCTTCTTATAGTAATATCCGCAGAATGATCACGAATGGCTGCACTTTAGATGAAATTCCAAGTGATGCAGTCCGGATTGAGGAAATGCTTAACTATTTTTCTTATAATTACGAAAAGCCAAAAAAAGGAGAGCCATTTGGTGTTTCCATGCAGTGTACAAAATGTCCATGGAATACAGAAAATAATATTGTTATGATTGGACTAAACACAGAAAAAGTGGATTTTAAAGATGCCCCGGACTCTAATCTTGTATTTTTACTTGATGTGTCAGGATCTATGGCAGATACAAATAAACTTCCTTTATTAACAAAGGCATTTTCTTTGTTTACAAATGAATTAGATAAAAAAGACAAAGTATCAATAGTTACTTATGCAGGAGAAGATAAAGTGCTGTTAGAAGGTGTATCCGGTGACCAGAAAGATACCATTCTTACTGCACTAGAAAATTTAGAAGCAAACGGCTCTACAAATGGAAGTGCCGGAATAGAAACAGCATATAAAATTGCGAAAGAAAACTTTATTAAAGGTGGAAATAATAGAGTGATTTTAGCTACGGATGGAGACTTAAATGTAGGTATCACAGACGACAAAGAGTTAGAAGATTTTATTTCTAAAAAGAAAGAGGAGGGTATCTTTTTAACTACTCTTGGATTTGGGATGGGAAATTATAAAGATTCCAAATTAGAACTTCTTGCAGATAAGGGAAATGGAAATTATGCATACATTGATAATTTAAACGAAGCAAAAAAAGTAATGGTAAAAGAAATGGGTGCAAACTTTACTACTGTTGCAAAGGATGTGAAATTGCAGGCAGTCTTTAACCCTGATGTAGTGGAAGAATACCGGCTGATTGGATATGAAAACAGAGTAATGGAAAATAAAGATTTTGAAGACGATACCAAAGATGCTGGTGAAATCGGCTCCGGGCATACGGTTACAGCTTTATATGAAGTGAAGATTTCAGATGCTTATTTGAATTCTAATGTATTGGATGAAAGTGAACATAGTAAAGAAGAGATTGATTGGCTGACCTTAAAAATAAGATATAAAAAACCAGAAGGTAAAAAAAGTACAGAACTTTCTTATATGTGTGGTAATGGAAATTATAGTACAGAACCTTCAGATGACCTTTCTTTTGCCATGGCAGTTGCAGAGTTTGGTATGATACTTAGGAAAAGCCCATATATTGGAGAAGGTTCATTGAATCAAGTGGTACAACTTGCGAAACAGACAGATACCAGCAAGGACACATATAAGAGTGAGTTTGTGAAATTGGTGAATACGATTGCAAATGCATAGAAGGCGGTTATGAAATAACAAAGTGTGTAGTAACTGACGCTTTCATATTGTGCTTATTAGAATGTAAGTATATAGAAACTATACTGATAGCCCACACGCAGTATATAAGTGGTTGGGTCAAAAGGTTAGTCCTTTGCCAAAAGGTGAAGGACTTTTTCTATAGCAAAAATAAAAAATAACTACAATTATTTAACAAAAAATATATTGATAATATGATATTTGCGAAAAACTGAAATGAAATTAATTGGAACAGGGTGTAATTTTATACCAAATTGTTTTATTAGTAAAGTGCCATATTTTTCCACTAGACAAGCTATGTCTAGTGGAAAAATACGGCATTTCTCACTTTGTGTCGTGTTGCTTTCAGGATAAAAAGGCTATGCTATTTATAAGGAGGTACAACTAATTTAAAAGTTATTCACTATTATTATTTTTTAAGAAAGGGGTTTTTTTATGAAAAAATTAGAAAAACAAATGATGACTCTACTACTTGCTGCAGCTACTGTTACAACCAGTTTCATAAAACCGGTTCCATTACAGGCTGCTACAAAAATTAAACTAAACAAGACAACTGCATCTGTAAAAGTAGGTAAGACAATTAGCTTAAAAGTAAAAGGCACTACCAAAAATGTAACTTGGTCTTCTAAAAACAAAAAAGTTGCTAAAGTTTCCAAAAAGGGTGTCGTAACAGGAAAAAAGGTGGGAATAACTTATGTATATGCAAAAGTAAACAAAAAGACATTAAAATGTAAAATAACAGTGAAATCAACTGCCACTAGCACTTTGGTTTCAACAACCAAACCAACACCAACAGTCATATTAGCTCCAACAGATGCACCAACACCAACAGTTACATTGGTTCCAGCAGATGCACCAACACCAATAGTCACATTGACTCCAACAGATACACCAACACCAATAGTCACATTGGCTCCAACAGATATACCAACACCAACAGTTACACTGACTCCAACAGATACACCAACACCAATAGTCACATTGGCTCCAACAGATACACCAGTACCGACAGATGCACCAGCTTTAACAGATAAACCACTTCCAACAACTGTGCTAGCTCCAACAGATAAGCCAAACCCAACAAACACACCAGCTTTATCAGAATCCCCAGTTCCAACTGATATGTATGCTAAACCAGAGAAACCAGAGTATACAAAGAATGCTTCTGATGTGGAAATACTTACAGGTATCATTGAGCAACAGATTGCTTTGGGTGCTTCTCTTGACAAAAATTTAGACGGTGGTGCGTATATTTGGAATAATAATGGAAGACTAACTAAGATTTACTGGAATGATCAACGTCTTAGAGGTGAAATTTCTTTAGCAGGATTGGATGCACTGGAGGATTTCACTTGTTGTAACTATTCTGGAAATCCTGAGAATTACAATAAAATTACTGGTTTAGATATTTCGGACAACCCTGCACTTAAGAATTTGATATTCGGAGATAGTGAAATTACTTCTATAGATTTGTCAAAGGCACCAAATCTTGAGAGTGTATCACTTCCAAGAAATTCACTTACCACTGTGGATGTGAGCCAAAATCTGAAACTAAGACATCTGGCAGTTACAAAAAATAATATTTCGGTTTTGGATATTAGTAAAAATTCGAAATTAAAGAGTCTATTTTGTGAAAAAAATAATATATCGGTTTTGGACATTAGCCAAAATCCGGAATTACAGTATCTATACTGTCAAGAGAATACTATAGCAACTTTGGATATCAGCCAAAATCCAAATTTGAAAAAACTTCAATGCAGCAGAAATGTACAGATAACTGGAGCAGGTGCATCCATTATTGATAACAACTATGATTAAGTATTTGCTTATTTAAGACGAATGAGTGAAGGTATCATATGAACATTTAGATATGAAAAAGGCTTTCTGAAATTTTGGAAAGCCTTTTTTAGGGGGCTATATTTAAGAGTTACCTGAAAACGGAAATATCCCCTTCACTGAAGGCAGACTTTAAATGGAGATGAATTCATTTTCAGGCACAGAGAACCGGGAATCTTCGAACAGCAACACATATTTCATCCAGAAAATACAATATTTCCTGTTTGAGTGGCATTTTTATCATAAAAAAGTTATAATAGTTTCAAAAGGAGGAAGGATTGTTGGATCAGAAAGTAGTAGGAAGCTTTTTAAAGGAATTGCGAAAGGAAAAGGGAATTACACAAGAACAATTTGCTGAAATCATGGGAGTATCTGGTAGAACGGTTTCCAGATGGGAAACAGGTTCTAATATGCCGGATTTAGATGTTCTTATTCTTATTGCCGATTATTATGAAGTAGAACTTCGTGAAATCTTAGATGGAGAGAGGAAAAGCAGGCAAATTGACAAAGAAGTAGAAGAAACAGTATTGAGTGGTAGTGGTTCAGAAAAAAAAACAACAACCATAAAAATATCACGCCTGTTATCTTGTGTAGGAGTTATCACATTGCTTATCTTTGATATTTTTTTTGTTTTATATTTTGTAAATAATGAAAGAACAGAGGAAACTGCTTTACTGGAGAAACTGGAGTATACAAAGAATGTTTCCGATGTGGAGATACTTTCAGATATCATTCAGCAACAGATTGCTTTGGGTGCTTCTGTTAGCAAAAATCTAAACAATGGTGCTTATATTTGGGATAATGATGGAAGGTTGGTTGGCATTTACTGGAATGATAAACATCTTAGAGGCAACCTTTCTTTAGCAGGACTGGATGCACTGAAACAGTTCACTTGTTCTCATTATTACAATATAAGTACTGAAGATAAGAATAGGCTGACTGGCTTAGACATTTCACAGAATCCTGCACTTACAAGATTGATATGCACAGACAATGAAATTACCTCCATAGATCTGTCAAAGGCACCAAATCTTGTGGAGGTATCACTTCAAAGAAATTCACTTGCTACTTTGGACGTGAGCCAAAATCCGAAACTGGTATCCCTGTCATTTGCAGAAAATCATATATTGACTTTGGATACCAGTAAAAATCCGGAATTACGGTATCTATACTGTTCAGAAAATAATATATCGGTTTTGGATATTAGCAAAAATCCAAAACTAGAGACTCTATACTGCCAAGGGAATCCTATATCGACTTTGGATATTAGCAAAAATTCAAAATTGGAAACACTTCTATGTGGCAGAAGTGTACAGATAACCGGAACCAATGCCTGCATTATTGATAACAACTATGATTAAGCCCTTTCTTCTTTAGAGGCGTGAAATGATAATTGCAAAGGTAAAACAAACCTATCCAATTATTCCTTTTTATCCTCATTCAATGCTTCAACCGGTTTCCATGCCTGCCCGAACTTTACATCTTTAAATAAAGATGCAAGACCAGTTATCTGTTTAAGGCGTAAGATTTCATCTTTATCCATACCTAAATGTTTTGATATCCATGCATCACTTCTGCCTAATTCATGCAATTCTTTGACAATATTACTCATAAGATCTACATCATGGGAGCCTCTCGCTCTGTTATGGCGGACTGTGCTTGCCATACGGCTGGAAAACGGCTTGTCAATTACAGATACAGGCATCATTCCATGTTCACGTTCATAGATATCAGGATATTCTTTCATCACACGCCAACGGTGAAATCCGTCTACGATGGCATACAAATCTTCTTTTTTAGAATAATAGCACACAATAGGCATGGTATAACCATCCTCTTTGATGCTGTCATAGAGCAGTTTCATTTCAGGGGGAGCCATATTGTTCGGATTATATGTATTGGGTATAATTTTTTCAAATGGTACAGTAAGGATGTTATATACTGGACTTTTAAATTTATTTTCTTTCATTAAGCATTTCTCCATATTTTTTCTTTATTTTGTCTATTTTTACTTGTTCCTGCTTCGTCATACCAAATCCCATAAAACGGCAAATGTGGTCATTTTTTAAAATGCAGTAACACATTCTTTTCCAACTTGGAATATCCTTTGAAGATTTGATATCATCTGTATCATCTGGAATATTGCCTATAAATACAATTCTTGAATTCTTCATTAAGGTATAATTTGAGACACCATTGCGTTGGATATGGTATCCATGTTCGATTAGCTCTTCAATAACATTCTCCTCAAGTCCTCCACCAGTCTTATGCCAAAATTCAATAGATCTATTAAATTTTTTGACATAATTATTTCGTAGCCTTGTCGGAAGCGTATCTAATAAGAATTTAGTGTAGGATTTCCATGTATGTCCTTGAGGCAATGAGATGCTGCGGTATCCCATTGCCTTGGTTTTACCATAAATACAACCAAAGTTAGCTCCATGGACCCGTCCCACAAGTTTTGTCCAGATTTCCGGATCAATCACCCTGTATAAATTTAAAGAATCTTTTGAATAATCATTGAAGGGTGAAGCTACCCGCATCTGATCTATTTTCAAACCAGCTTTATAGTATAGATCGTAAAGCTGGTTGTAATCATAACTAAACTGATAGTTTGCTACCCAAATATCCTGATTTGACCAATCATAAAGAGGTGAAGCATTCCATATGTCTTTAAATTGTTTGGAAATCCAGCATTCACCTTTATAGCCGTACTTCTTATTTACAATTCCACTGTATCTTTGTAACGATTCATCTGCCCGGATACCAAGCAGGCAGACAGTTTTTCCATCTCCATGTTTTTCTTTATAAAAACGTCCAAATTGTTTTGCCAGATCTTCCTGATGCATACGATAATGATAATGATTAAAGGGATTATCTATTGTAATAACATAAGGATAGTTGGGTCTTTCGCGAACCCATAGTTCTTCTTTGCAGTCATCCCAAGGATACCAATACATTTCATAGCTGCTGAGAGCAGTTCTGGTTGCCATTGGCAGACAGACCCAATATAAATCACATTCCTCTTCAAGGGATTTAAAAGTCTTTGTAATATATTCTGTAGTTACGGTATATTGTGCTTCAAAATCCTGATGAAACACTCCTATCCTGCGTTCAGGATAAAACTTGCGTTTAAAATCCAAAAGCAGATTCAGTAAAACACCACTGTCTTTTCCTCCACTAAACGACACATAAATGTTCTTGAACTCGCGAAACAGATAATGAAACCGTTGCTGGACAGCATCATAAACATTCATGTCCTGATAGCCCTTTGTCATCATTTGTAATCACCTTACCTTCTGAAACAGCATATAAAACTTCTACTGCTTCTGTTTTCTCTGTTTTGTATATATAGTTACATTTTTTCTATAAAACACTCATGCCTCACAAGCGAGGCACCACCATGAATGAAAGTTGATTGCTACATGCTACGCACTCCCGCAATCACCAACTGTATTCGTATTCTGGGCTGTCGCCCTACATACTCATACAGTTTAGCCAGCCAAATGTCTATATTTCTTTGCAAGCAAGCTTGCATAAAATATAGACGTTTGTCAGGACTTTCATAGTAAATAATTAGGATTTATATGTTTGGACTTTAAGCCTGAAATTCAAAATAAATATGGTTAATTATATCATACAATAATTGTGTTCGCAATCATAAGAATAGTAATGAATGATAGTGTTTAATTGAAGTATAGTATGTATTTTTGGATTATATAGTAAATAAATTAAATAACCACATTATTAATATATAAAATTATTTTTTGATATAAAAATTATGAAGTCCCTTAAATATATGAATGCTCCCAAGACTTACACATAGAGAAAAACACACAACCACTATTTCTCTTCGTTAGAGAAGTTAATGGAAGTATTGGATGAATATTTTGCAGGCTTTTTTTATTCTAATGGGCAGTGTGCAGCGTATGCAGTTGTTCTTGTTTTGCATAAAACTAAAAATGACCGGATAATGCAAAAGCTAAATGCGTTTACTATACAATAGGCTGGATTCCGTTACTGTTTGCACTGGTGTGAACAGTAATAACAAAGGAAATTTGCATTTATTTAAAAAGAAAAGCTTTATTGACTTTCTTCATTGTGATTGTTAGAATGTAAGTATAAAGAAAGTTTAGTCCTTCGCCAAAAGGTGAAGGACTTTTTCCATAGTGAAGAGGGAGCAAAAGAGTATTTTCGTAACAGGTCAGCCCTCCGGCTGGATTCTTAGTTGTTTTACATTCTTGGCACATAGCTTGACAGCAAGTGTCAAGCTTGTGAGTGAACAGTAACGAACTGTTACATATTTTCTAAATAGGATGGTGATTATATGGGAATTTATCTGAATCCGGGAAATGAAGCATTTCAAATTTCGGTATCTAGTGAGATATATATGGACAAATCAGAACTGATTGGGTTTACGAATAGAAGATTAGGGCAGGAAAAAAGATTTATATGTGTCAGCAGACCAAGAAGGTTTGGAAAGTCCATGGCAGCCAATATGCTTTCTGCTTATTACACACAAGGATATGATTCAGGAAAACTGTTTGATAAATTAAAGATTTCACAGAATCCTTCTTATAAGACACACTTAAATCAATATGATGTATTTTTTCTAAATATGCAGCAGTTTTTAACTAGTGCGAAAGGTGCAGATAATCTGACTATGTATTTGCAAAAAGCAGTTCTTACAGAATTAAGAGAAGTATATGGTGAATGGATTTCCACTGATGAGGAACAATTGTCTAAAGCACTTGCCATTATATTTTCCAAAGATAAGAGGGAGAAAAAGGGATTTATTTTTATTATTGATGAATGGGACTGTATCTTTCGTGAGGAAAAAGAAAACAAACAGGCACAAAAGTTGTATCTGGATTTTTTGAAAGATTTGCTAAAGGATCGGAGTTATGTAAAACTTGCGTATATGACGGGAATTTTGCCAATAAAAAAATACGGAACCCATTCTGCATTAAATATTTTTGACGAATTTTCCATGACAGACCCAAAACGGTTGGCAGAGTTTGTTGGATTTACGGAACATGAAGTAAGAGAATTATGTCAGAGATATAGTATGGATTTTGAAGAAGCAAAATGCTGGTATGATGGTTACCGTTTTAGGAAAATGGAGCATGTATACAATCCTAAATCTATTGTGGATGCAATGCTTGAAGAAGAATTTCAGAGTTATTGGACTGGTACAGAAACATACGAAGCATTGAAAATATATATGGATATGAATTTTGATGGTTTAAAAGATGCTATTATTTCTATGCTTGGAGGAGCGAAATGTAAAGTGAATGCAAGATGGTTTCAAAATGATATGACAGATTATACAAGTAAAGACGAAGTGCTTACATTGTTAATACATCTTGGCTATCTGGCTTATGATGAACGGTCACAGGAAGTTTTTATTCCTAATATGGAAGTACAGGAAGAATTTAGAAATGCAGTGGAGGGGACAAAAGGCTGGGAACATTTATCACAGATACTTGTACATTCAGAAGAATTATTAGAAGCTACTCTTAATAAGGACACAGAAGCCGTTGCAAGAAGAATTGATGCAGTCCATATAGATAATACATCTATATTGTCCTATCATAATGAAAATTCATTAAGCTGTGTCATTACACTTGCATACTTCAGTGCACAGAAGGATTATACACTGATTCGTGAACTGCCTGCAGGAAAAGGTTTTGCTGATATTGTATTTTTGCCAAGGAGACATACTGATAAACCAGCATTGATTGTAGAATTGAAATGGAATCAATCGGAACAAGGTGCAATTGAGCAAATAAAAAATAGGCAGTATGTAAAAGAATTAGAGGAGTATTCAGGAAATCTTTTGTTAGTTGGTATTAACTATGATAAAAAAAGCAAAAAACACCATTGTATAATTGAAACATGTGAGTAACTATTTAGGTAGAAACACGCATTTACTGCGTGTTTCGTATGAAAAAGTAAATTTTACAATGTTTAAGCCCCCTTCGCCGAAGGCGAATATTCATGGGCTTAAACGTAACTGTTCATGGTTC
>CAMWUK010000091.1 GCA_947177415.1 uncultured Clostridiaceae bacterium | reverse complement strand
GAATACGAATACAGTTAGTGATTGTGGGAGTGCGTAGCACGTAGCAATCAACTTTCATTTTTCTTACGAAACACGCAGTAAATGCGTGTTTCTACCTGAATAGATACTGTTTGCCATCATTATACCTTAGAGTTTTTGCGAAATCAACTTAAAATCCAAAAACAACTTTTTGTACTTTGAGAATATGTTACCGTTCACATTTGTGGTACTCACAGTAACGAATCTGTTCATAATTCTTAGTCGTGAAAAGTTCTTATTCTTCAAAACTAAAATTATACAACATATTATTCGTTTATCTAAAAAATAGGTCTGTTACTTATATTTTTTGCAACAGACCTAATATATATTGGTTTTTTCAAATTTTAGTATCGGTATTATTATGCTAACCTATTATTTTACCATACACTTAAGGTAATAGGTATGTAATTATTGGCATACAGTGTATCAAATGTCACCTGTCTATTTACTCGCCATGTGCTTCTCAATGACGAACTATAGGTTGTTTGCTCAGTTACTGTTATGTAATTTGAATACCTGCCTGTAACTAACATTATATGCTCATTTTGCAATACAGCATCACCTGGTTGCAATGCACTATATGCTTTTTTCATTACACCAGCCCCATTTCTTTTACAAATCTCTGTCGCATTCTCCAAATTCCAATGACTATAATTTCCTACTGCATTTATATAACTCTGTTTTGGATACATCTTATATGTTGATGTAATTGGAAAGGATGTATTTACAGTACGCCATGCCATGGATACTGCTGAAGAGCAATCACTTCCTAAATATGTTTTCTGACCTGATGGACCAACATACTGCTTACCATACATATTTTTTGCAAAATATTCATAAGTAGTATTTCTACAACTTTGGCTATATGGTATCCCTTTATACATAGTCCCTGCATACCAAGTTCTACCACCACTCCAGTGTGTAAAACTTATTCTAGGTGTCCATTCAATGGTAGCCATTTTATTCATATAATTTACAACCATGTTTCTTTGTTCGGCTACACTGCTGCCATCATTATAACTCTTTCCATTGATAGTCACTGGCTGTAATACAAATTTTTGTGCTAAGGAATTATTTTTTTGATAACATTGAATATTCCTTTCGTTTTCTGCAATACCACCATTTACATTAATGTACAGACCATTTAGTTTACTCTTAAAGGAATAATATCCATCACAAGTGCGATATATTTTCCAATATTGATTTGCCCCACCATTGCTGCCACATTGAATAATGTTGGCTCCATTCTGGGTCTGGCATTCATACACATCAAGTAACTTATTAGAATGTACGGCACTTATTGTATAATAGCCATTTGAATGTTTCTTTATAATAAATGCCTGATTCGTAGTATAAAAATTCTGATATAATTGAACATTTGCCGAATCACTTTTTGATGACCCATATACATCTATAACATAATTCGTATTCATTGCACTTTTAATTTGATAATAACCATCTGATATATCTACTTCCACATCACCTGAACTCGTATAATTGCCACACACCCAGCCTAGTTTATATCCACCTGAAATTGGATAAAGAATCTGTGTATTTCCTCCTGAATTTCCAATTATAAGAACACTATCACTTCCATATACTGTTCCAAAGGAATTTGCCAAATTTGATTTCCGATATACTATCATATTTCTTCCTAACTTAATAGTAGATGTCGAAAAATTGGTATTGGAGAAAAAATTACTACTTTTGGCATAAGCAGTCTTTGTACCTTTTGATATTGGATATCTTACCTTTACCCACCCACTATTGTAGACTGCTAAAATCGTACATTTATCATTAGCACAAATATAACCACTATATGCTCCATTGATAGCTTTATATGTATTTATATTTCCTATTCCTGTTGTATAACAGGTAATAGGTGTTCGATTGGTTACCGTTGTTGCTTGAACCTTTATTACACCAAATGCCTGACATAGTACCACTATAAACATAATACTTAATAAAATGCTTAATTGTTTTTGTATTATTTTCACCATACTAATTCCTCCTCATATTTCTTATTATCCTCAAGACAATTTATGGTAATCTGTTATTTTGTACCACATATACTGGATTGTAATAAGTCACTCCAGCATAAGTCGTTTTATTTCCAGTAAAATATGTACTGTAACCATAGTAGGAACCATTCCACAATGTATTCATCATTGCAAAATGCAAATGCTTACCTCTGGAACTTGAACCTGTATTACCTACTGTTCCAATTTTAGTTCCTTTAGAAACTGTACTTCCTTTCTTTACAGAATAAGAAGCAAGATGTGCATAAAAAGAATACACTGTTTGACCAGATATACTATGTTTTAATACCACATAATTACCATTAGCACCATTATATCCACATTGTGCTACTGTTCCATTCGCAGTAGCCGTCACATTATCCGATGTTCCTATAATATCAACTCCTAAGTGATAAACTCTACTACCACCTGCTCCACTGTTATTTCCCCAAGACCAATTTGTATAACTTCTCCAAGTACATCTCGCTCCTGCTAATGGCATCTGGAAGGCGGCTACAGTTTTTCCCTTTAAATCCATATATGCACTGCCTCCTCTTGAGACACTGGTTTCCTTTCTTACCAGTTTAATCTGTATTGCTTCCATACGGATTCCTCCGCCAGTTGTGCCTGCACTTTCTCCATTACATGCCCATCCAAGCCAGCCATAATCAGCACAATGCACCCTATAATATACATCATATACTGTACTGATTTTTCCTACTAGTTTAATCTGAACAGCTTCCATTTGCAAGGATTGTCCTGTTGTTCCACTGCATATACCAGAATTACACCAATTCTGCCAACCAATGTCTTGAACATGTGCACGATACTGGATACCACTTCCTCCCATAAAATCACTACAGCGTAAAATCATAGCTTCCATACGTTTACTACGTCCTGTTGTTCCCGACACCATATTTTCAGATACTGGCTTCTGCCATCCGATATCCTCTACATGTGCCTGAACTGTTAATTCAGGTATTTTAATACTACTCTGTGATGTAGCCATCCCTTTATTTTTGGCAAAAAGCTTAATTTGTATTGCTTCCATTGGCAAACTGCATCCTGTAGATCCTGCCATATTCCCATTCTTTGTCCATCCAAGCCAGCCTACATTGCTTACATGCACTCTGTAATATACATCATAATACTTTGCAGCATCACCTGTCAGCTTAATCTGAATTGCTTCCATTGGACGATTCTGTCCTGTGGTTCCTGTCTGGCAGTTGTTAGATACCCAAGATGTCCAACCAATATTGCTTAGGTGTGATCGATATGTAATTCCACCAGATATACCTCTAATTCGTACTTTCAGGGCTTGTAAAGATAGAGACTTTCCAGTACTACCACCAGTCGCACCATCACTCTGATAACTCTTCCATCCCTCATTTGCAATATGTGCCTGATACTCTACGGATGGCGAAGCTGCCTTTGCTAATTCAACTTGTCCTACATTAAGTATTGTACATAACAATGTAACAATCATAATGTAACTTATTTTTTTCATTTTGTTCATAATAATTCCTCCTCATATCAACTATTTTGTTATTGTTTTTTATTGTTTTTTCTTTTTATCAATATCACCTTCTCTTCTTTATAAACCCAAAAAGATACCATACAGCTATGGCAGCTCCATGGTATCCCTCTGTTTTTAGACGTTGGTAACTGGCTGCCATTTTACAGGCCCTATAGCTTTGCGTGACAAGTTTTCACTTGTTTTGCCTTTTTTCGCATATTTTAAATCTATTTTTATTCTTAAAATTAATATTATCAAAGATTTCTTGACACAATTGTTGTTTGTATTTTATTAATAAGACCTTTTAATTTCTTTTTAGGTAATGCTGCGACAAAACCTTCTAAGGAAGATTCTCCTGTAATTGCATCTTTCATCCAACCTTGGATTAAAACGGAGTTTTCTGTGAATGTTATCCCTACACACTGCATTTTCATCATTACACCATCTCCTTTGGTCCAGATTGTCTCACCATCAACAATTTTTTGTTCATAACCAGAAGGCTTCAGTGTTGTTACAATAATGTCTAATACTGCATCCACATTATTTGTTTTCATAGGTACTTCAATAGTTGTTCTACTCATATTTCTCCTCCTCTTCAATTAATCTTGTTACCACATTTAGAGCAAAATGATTCACCCATGTTAATTTGACTTCCACATTTTCCACAAAAACGAATAACACCATGTTTCATATTATTGGTATTGCCTTTTTCAACAACTTTACCGCAACGAGGGCAAATATCAACACTTGCTGAAATCCCAAGTCCACAACTTGCACATTTTATAGCCCCTCCTCTTTGTGTTAGTTGATTAATATCTTGAATATGCTTATTTGTGTATATAGCTTGATACAACTTCTGACCTATCCATATTACACCTGAAACTAACAACATTATTCCTACCCACTTTGTGATAATTACTTGTGCCTCGTATGATGTGTATGGACGGCTCCAAGTATAACTTGAATTACTTGATATTTCAGCTTTTGCAACAATAAACATAAAAAACCCCATAAGCGTTTCAAGAGTCCCAATTATCCAACCAATACATTTTTTCATAACTTAATCATCCTCCTATTGCAAAATATAGCTACAAACTCTATAGCTTCATATCATTGATTTCCGCCTGATTTACCTAATCATATATTTTTATTTATATCTGGCACTTTTCACATTTGTATATGTGCTATAATATATCTTACTGCCACCGACTTTTTTATACGCACGCACTTTGAAATAATAAGTATTCCTCTTATTTAACTTCTTGTATGTATATTTTGTCTTTGTAGTAGATGCCAGCTTTTTATATTTCCCAGTTTTACCCTTTTTATAGTAAACTTCATAGCCTGTTATATTTTTTGCTCTTGACCATGTTAATGTAGCTTTATTTTTTTTGACTGATACACTGAACTTAGTAGGCGAATTTGCAAAGAACGCTCCTTTTAAAGAATAGTTTTCACCTACTACTTCTCCCCAGTTTTTTATGATTTTTATATAATATGTACCATTTTTTACTGCATAAAAACCTACTGCGGAAGATGTCCTCTTATCATTTAAGGAAATACTTGTATTACCTAATTCTATATATTGCCCATTAACATACCTATATCCATGAATCTCCCAACTTCCATATTTGTCTACATATTGATGATTAAAACTAACTGCAATAATACCACTTTCCGGTGAAACTATTTTATAAAAATCTTCATCACTACTAGAATTAATTGTGCCTTTATAAGTTTTCTCTAACTTCATTTTTGTTGCCAATGCATAAGCATCATTAGATTCTTTTTCATAATAATCTGAAGAGGTAAATTTTGTTTTAATTGTATACTCTTCTCCATTAACATCTCCATAACTTCGTTCAACCTTTATATAATATATCCCATTTTTCACTGTTCCAATAAATGGGAGAGATACTTTTTCATTATCTCTCAAATCTATATTGGTGCTGCTTAGTTTTATATATTCTCCATCTTCATATTTATAAGTAGATACCATCCATATACCATAGCTATCCACATAAGTATGACAGAAATCTAATTTGATCATCCCATTTGAAGAAGCAACTATTCTATAATAATCTTTATCATCACTACTATTAATTGTTCCTTTATATTCTTTATTCTTCATTAATTCTGTTGCTGCTTGATAACTATCATTTGTTTCCTTCTCATAATAATCCGAAGAAATAAATTTCGTTTTAATTGTATACTTTTCTCCATTAACGTCTCCATAATTTCGTTCAACCTTTATATAATATATTCCATTTTTCACCACTCCAATAAATGGGAGAGATACTTTTTCATTATCTCTCAAATCTATATTGATGCTACTTAGTTTTATATATTCTCCATTTTCATATTTATAAGTAGATACCATCCATATACCATAACTATCCATATAAGTATGACAGAAATCCAATTCTATCTTTCCATTAGAAGTTGAAATAATCTTATAATAATCTTCATCATAATTAGAAATATTTCCTGTTACTGAATTTCCCAAAGTAATTGTGTTTGCAGTTGCATAACTATCATTTGTTTCCCGTTCGGTTTGTGTTGCTGCATTTACAATAACCTCTATTCCAATGTTCCTGCCAAGTACTCCTCCAACTATCAAAATTGCTACTAAAAGTAAAAATCCTATAGTTATATTTTCTTTTAAATCCATGTTCTTTCTCTTTTTCAACATAACCCTAATCCCCCTTCTGCATTTTACGAAATTAATTAAAACATTTTGTTACAAGATTCTTAAAATTTTTCTTGCATTTTTGCCCATATTTTGTCCCCCCTTGATTTGTTTTCTCTCTAATTCAGCCCAGCCATTTTCATTCAAAATATTGTTATGTATTTATTGTCTTTAAACATTATAACATCTTTTGACATTATTTTCAACGCTATTAGCGTTATTTTTTATTGTTTTATTTTTTCCCCATTATCCACAATTTTCTACTTAATCATTAGAAAATTGTTATTAGTCTGTTTTCTAGATTCGGGTATTTTCCCTAATTTTTACAAAAATACCATTTGTTTTTGTTCTCTCCAACAACGCTATTAGCGTTTAATATACTTTCTATTAAGATTTGTTTTTCACTTGTTTAGAATTTATCGTTATTAAGTGATGGGGAGAGAATTAGCAGTTTTTCTACCCTTTTTCTATTTTTGCTTCCTAATTCTCTTTACTTGGCATCTTTGCTACACTGCTATGAATATATTGTGCCTTTATGCAAACACTTAAAACGATGTTTTGTAGACACATTTATTCTACCTCAATCTCTTTATCTTACCTATCTGGTAACTGTTCAGAACCATGAACAGTTACGTTCTAAGTCCATGAAAATTCGCCTTCGGCGAAGGGCTTAGAACAATCAAAATTTACTATGAAAGTCCTGACAAACGGCTATATTTCGTGCAAGCTTGCTTGCAAAGAAATATAGACATTTGGCTGGCTAAACTGTATGAGTATGTAGGGCGACAGCCCGGAATACGAATACAGTTAGTGATTGTGGGAGTGCGTAGCACGTAGCAATCAACTTTCATTTTTCTTACGAAACACGCAGTAAATGCGTGTTTCTACCTAAATAGTTACCCTATCTGTTTAATATTTGAACAGATACAAAATTTTAGCCCATAAAAATCCATTAAACGAAGGGCTGGATTCATTATGATGCTGCCAAGGCGGCATGAAAATTTATTATACAATTTTGAGTTCTATTCAGAATCTATGTTCTTGAATAATTCCAGTTATATTTATATGAAAGGAGAAAGAAACATGAATTATACAATTTCAAATACACTAGGGGAACGCATCCGTCTGTTGAGAAAACAACAAGGCATGAGCCAAGAACAACTTGCATTAAAAGCAGAAATGGCTCCTTCTTTTATAGGAGAGATAGAACGAAGTGCAAAAAAACCTTCTATTGAGTCCATTGAAAAAATTTCCAATGCATTGGAAATTTCAGTGTCTGAACTTTTTAATTACAATATGGAAACCTTTGAAACTAATCCTACATCTCTGGAAAGTAAACTTGCTGTTACCTTAGAACAATGTAATAATAATGAACGGGATATATTATGTAAAATCTTAGATAATATTTTAAGATTTAAAGAACTATAAAATAATTTTTCCTTTCTCCTATGTGGTGTTAATGAGTAATTTTATTATGCAAAAACTAAATTAGTTTGTGCTTGTACAAAATCCCGCTTATATTTTCATTATAGATCCTGATGTGTATGTTCAAGTAATGCGGTAACACGGATTACTTGAACATACACATCAGGCGGTTAAAAGGACAACAATAAAAAGCTCCATCTCTGTTACTGTTCACTCACAAGCTTGACACTTGCTGTCAAGCTATGTGCCAAGAACATAAACCATTCAAGAATCCAGCCTTTCGCCGAAGGCGAACTCTTAATAGGCTGGATTCCGTTACAGTTTGCACCATAGGTGTGAACTGTAACCCATCTCTATAGGTTTAACATAAAAAATTTCACCAAAAACATTGGCAAAGTATATACTCTTGTATATACTCTCTATAAAAGGGGCGGTTTTATGCAAACAACGATTCAAAAATGGAGAAACAGCCAAATGATTAGAATATCAAAGGCATTTTTAGAAACAGCATGTATGGCAGAAAATAATAGTGTAGAATTGGAAAGAATGAATGATAGCATTATTATTAAAAAAGTTGAACATTTTTCTAAAGTAACATTAGAGGGAATTTTTGCCGGATATGAAGGAGATTATAAAACAGAGAACTTTGATTGGGGAAAACCTGTTGGCAAGGAGGAATGGTGATATGCCATATATACCAAAACGAAGAAAAACTTTTGATGCATCAAATGAATGAGATGCACCAAAAGTTTTTCTCTATAACTGTTACTATCTTGCTACTATTTTTCCATCTTCCGCCTTTAATGTTACTGTATCTCCCATGGACACCTGATCGGACAGAATCATTCTTGCCAGAAGGGTTTCCACATGTTTTTGCAGATACCGTTTTAACGGTCTGGCACCATAAACTGGGTCATAAGCCTGCTCTACAATCAACTCTCTGGCACTTTCTGCTATTGCAATCCTAATCTCTTTATCTGCCAGACGTTTATTCAAATCTGCTATAATCAAGTTAATGATTCCATCAATATTATCCTTAGTCAGAGGTTTGAAGAGAATGGTTTCATCCAGACGGTTCAAAAATTCTGGACGGAAATGTCCCTGTAACTCTGCCATAACCATCTTTTCACTTTCTGGTTTAATCTCACCCTTTTCGTCAATTCCCTCCAGTAAATAAGATGAACCAATATTAGAAGTCATAATTAGAATCGTATTCTTAAAGTCTACCGTTCTTCCTTGGGAATCTGTTATTCTGCCATCGTCTAGTACTTGAAGTAACACATTAAATACATCTGGATGTGCCTTTTCAATTTCATCAAATAAAACAACAGAATATGGTTTCCTTCTTACAGCCTCAGTAAGCTGACCACCTTCTTCATAGCCTACATATCCCGGTGCTGCACCAATTAGACGGGATACGGAATATTTCTCCATGTATTCACTCATGTCAATACGAACCATTGCCTGTTCATTATCAAACAAACTTTCTGCTAATGCTTTGGCAAGTTCTGTCTTTCCTACACCAGTAGGTCCAAGGAACAAGAAGGAACCGATTGGTTTGGTTGGGTCTTTGATACCTGCTTTGGAACGTAAAATGGCATCTGCCACTTTTTCCACTCCATCTTCCTGCCCAATTACCCGTTTATGCAGTTCTTCTCCCAAATGCAAAGTTTTATCTCTTTCACTTTCAGTCAGTTTCGTAATTGGAATACCAGTCCATCGGGAAATAATTCTTGCAATTTCCTCTTCACTGACATTTTCATGTACCAGCTCATTCTTTTTGTTCTTTACACGTTCTTCTTCCTCTTCCAGTTGTTTCTCCAAAGCTGGTAGTTCCCCATATTGCAACTGTGCCGCCTTTTCCAAGTCATAATTTCTCTGGGCAATCTGAATCTGGTTATGCAGGGATTCTAATTGTTCTTTTAACTTCTGTACTTTCTCTACCGAAGACTTCTCATTATCCCATTTTGCCTTTTGTTCTGCAAAAGCATCCCGAAGTTCTGCCAATTCCTTTTGCAAATTTTCCAAACGCTCTTGGCTTAGATGATCTTGTTCTTTCTTTAAGGCTGCTTCTTCAATTTCCATCTGCATAATTCTTCTACTCATGTCGTCTAACTCTGTAGGCATAGAGTCTAATTCTGTTTTAATCAAAGCACAGGCTTCATCTACTAAATCAATGGCTTTATCTGGCAGAAAACGGTCAGAAATATAACGGTTAGAAAGGGTTGCTGCTGACACCAAAGCCCCATCTGTAATTTTTACCCCATGAAATACCTCATAACGCTCCTTTAGTCCACGAAGAATGGAAATGGTATCTTCCACTGTTGGTTCATCTACCAAAACCGGCTGGAAACGTCGTTCAAGTGCGGCATCTTTTTCCACATACATACGATATTCATTTAAAGTGGTAGCACCGATACAGTGAAGTTCCCCTCTGGCAAGCATAGGTTTTAGCATATTTCCAGCATCCATGCTTCCCTCTGTCTTTCCTGCACCAACAATAGTATGAAGTTCATCTATAAACAAGATAATTTCTCCATCACTGTTTTTCACCTCTTCCAACACAGCCTTTAAACGTTCTTCAAATTCTCCACGGTATTTTGCTCCTGCTACCAATGCACCCATATCTAGGGCAAATACTTTTTTATTTTTTAAGCCTTCTGGTACATCACCTCTGACAATTCTCTGTGCCAGCCCTTCTACCACTGCGGTTTTACCAACCCCCGGCTCACCTATCAATACTGGATTATTCTTTGATTTGCGGGATAGAATCCGGATTACATTTCGTATCTCACTATCTCTGCCGATAACTGGGTCTAGTTTTTGTTCTCTTGCTCTCTCCACCAAATCATAACCATATTTCTCCAAGGTATCATAAGTTGCCTCTGGATTGTCCGAAGTTACTTTCTGATTGCCCCGTACCGTTGCCAAAGCCTCTAAAAAACGATTTCTGTCAATACCAAAGGAACGGAACAACTCTTTCATTTCCCTGCTTGGCTGTTTTAACATACTAAGAAATAAATGCTCTACGGATACATACTCGTCTCCCATACGCTTTGCTTCGTCTTCTGCATAAATCAACACTTTATTTAAATCATTTCCTACATATACCTGCCCTCCAGATACTTTAGGACGTTTCGAAAGCAATCCTTCTACCTGTGCCAGAAATACTTCAGACTGAATCTCCATTTTCTCTATCAATTTCTTTATTAAACTATCTTCTATAGTAAGGAGACTATAAAGCAAATGCTCTTGTGCCAGTTCCTGATGTCCATAATCATAAGCTACTTTTTCACAATCCTGTACTGCTTGTATAGATTTCTGTGTAAATTTTTGAATATTCATACAATTTTCCTCCTTGATTATTGTTGATACATAATTATTGCTGTTTTGTATTGCAAACAGGTGCTTCTTTATTGTGTCACCTGTCTGTAATAAATGTAACCGCTCAGTTTGAGACTGCCCTGTTACTAATAGATTTTTTGATAGTATACCCATAACCGTACAGACCTATCTAAACTTGTTATGTCTGTTTGTTATACAACAACTATAACACTGATAATTAAATTTTTCAAGAGGATTTTTATAAAAAGTATAAAAAATTGTGTATATATGTTACTGTTCACAGGTAGTACTTTGCACTTGCTGCAAAGTACGTAAGAATAAGTAGTGGTAGAGAAGAATCCAGCCTTTCGCTGAAAGCGAACTCTTAATAGGCTGGATTCCGTTACTGTTTACACCGTAGGTGTGAACAGTAACATATATATAAATCCTTGCTTCCCACCACTAGATATGCTACATTAGAGATAAGAAAAGGGGAAGCCATAGAAGTGGCTCTCCCCTCGAGTTGTGTTTTTTTCTATTTTTTTGAAATAAGCAAGCCGTCACTATTGGTGGTAGTGGCGGCTATTTTTTCCCTTAGATATCTGATACCTCTTGCGTTTTTATGGGCTTCAAAGCAACTGTTCATAGTTCTGAATAGTTGCTTTTTATGTAAATAGTGTTTTAGAAAAAGGATATAACTCCGGAATGTGTCTCCTAGCGTATGCTTTTATAAATGCAATTACAACCTTATCAGCAAATTCTGCAGCTCTGGGAACAACTTCAATCATCGCTTCCCTAAAGTATTTTATATCCAAGTCATCAAAATCATAAGTTCTCAATATACGATTAAACAAAACATATATCTTTTCCTTTTCTCTTATACTTATCTCATATCTTAAGCATAGCAAAGATAAAGAAATCGGATTTTCTAAACTATCGCCCAAATGTTCTGCTATCTCATTTAAAGCATCAAAATATAATCTTTCTTTATCATCCATAATAACTATTTCTCCTATTACTAAACAAACCAGCTTAAACCTTCCTTTATAGCTAAAGCAATATTAACTGCAATTTCTTCACTTACCCCAACATTCACTAATTTTCTACGAACAGCATCAAAAACCGCTTGTTCTGGAATATAAACCCAAGACAGTAAAGGATCTAATGCTTGTACAACTTTATCATAATATTTTAAAAAGTATTTAGCAACTGTTTTACCCGAAACTCTTTCCACAACCTTTGCAGCTGCATGTCTGTTTTTTTTAATAAACTTAATTGCTGCCTTAATAATTTTAGTGGATACCCCTTTTGCTTGATAATCAAAAGTAATATTATCTTTTTGACTTTGCTTAATAGATTTGTTTGACTTTGATAATTCCTTTGTCTGCTGTATTTCGCTAGAAGCAAAAACAGTTGTTGACATAGCGTTTGTAAGTATAATACTTATAATTATAAAACTTGACAATATTGCTCTTATTTGCTTAATCATAACTTTTTTCATAAAAAACTATCTCCTTTTTACATATTATTTTATTAAAATCTGCATGTATTTTAACATTTAAATAGAATCTTGTCAAGTTTCTTTCTTTATTTTTTGTAACTATTCGTAATAATTTGTTACTGTTCACTCACAAGCTTGACACTTGCTGTCAAGCTATGTGCCAAGAACGTAGAACAGCCAAGAATCCAGCCTTTCGCCGAAGGCGAATTATAAATAGGCTGGATTCTGTTACTGTTAGCACCGTAGGTGTGAACAGTAACAATAATTTAGGTAGGTCTGCACACTCCGCTGTGCAGACCGTAAAAAAGACAAAAACAGGATTGGAATTGGGCAATTTATAATGCGAAGCTTGCCCAATTCCGTAACAGGACAGCCCTCGGCTGAACTGTTACAACTATTCAGATAGAAAGACGCATTTACTGTGTGTTTCATAAGAAAAAGTGAATTTTGCAGTCATTTTGTATTCAAAAACTCACTTCAATAATAACTTATAAAAATTAACAGCAGGTTAATCATATATTTTATATGATTAACCTGCTGTCTATCCCCTAAAGTCAAATACCCCACAGCAAGTTACAGGCATGACCTAGCTTGTTTTTAGCAAGTCCGCCCCAAGGAGCGGGGTATTTGACCCTCGCGGCAGTCGCCAAATGCGAGCAAGCTCGCACTTGGCTCGTTGCTTCGCGGGAATAAATTAGTGGACTTCATTTTGTTTTATTAAGTTTTGTTAATTTATCATTAATCAGTTTAAATATATCTTCTAAATTAAGTTTAAGACCACATAAGTGATGCTTAATATTTCCCTCCATATAAAAAGTACCTTTCTTTCCATAACTATCATTCTTTAAAATAAGTTGAGTTATAGTTGATGTGTCCAAGTCTACTATCCAATATTCAGGTATACCCATTTCTCCATATAACAACCTTTTTTTATTAATATCATCATTTCTATTTGAAGACATTATTTCAATTACTAGTTTAGGTATGCCTAAAAACATTCCATTACTACCATAATTACCTTCAGATATGTTCAACACACTTACATCTGGTATTAAAAAATCATTTCCATAATTTACACCTCTAAGCATTTTTAACTCAATAAATGAATCACAATCCAGTCCTTTTTTATCTAATTCCTTATCAATTAAAGAAGTTATAAATTTCTTTGCAAAATCATGTTCTAATGGTTTAGACTTAACACATACAATTCCGTCTATTAGCTCAAAAGTAATATCTTTACTTTCTAAGAATTTTCCAATTTCTTCAGAAAACTTACATTTATCATATTCTTTGATTATATCCTCAATACTCATTGATTTATTTAATGCTTCCATCTAATTTTCCTCCTCATATAATATAAGCTCTACCCTCTCTTCAAATTAGTGTTTCAGAAAAAGGATATAACTCTGGAATGTGTCTCCTGGCGTATGTTTTTATAAATGCAATTACAACCTTATCAACAAATTCTGCAGCTCTTGGAACAGCCTCAATCATCGCTTCCCTAAAGTATTTTATATCCAAATCATCAAAATATAATTTTTCTTTATCATCCATAATAACTATTTCTCCTATTACTGAACAAACCAGCTTAAATCTTCCCTTATGACTAAAGCTATATTATGGCTGCCCTACCATACCACCATAATATTTTCCTGGTGACCGGTTCACATAATCCAATTCCAAAATCGGTTTTCCATTGCTATCAAATCCATAGCAGACATATCCGGAAATCATTTCTACATGAGAGATTCCTTTATATCTTCCGTTGTTACTTCCTGTGACAAAATATAAATCTCCCGGATTGTATTTCATCTTCTGAATATTATTATAGGTAATTCCGCCTTTTACTACTTTCTTCCGGTTTGCACACCATTTTCCTAAATCTGCTGCAACAGGTGCATAACTTTTATTTCCAAAATTTTGTTCATACTTGGAATAAGCTTTCCACACAAGAGAGCTGCAATCATAATACTTACTCTGCATACGTTTGGGCTGGCTGTATGTACAAGTCTTTGCTATCTTAATTGCATGTTTTACTACCTTGAAACGTTTGTCTGTCACTACGGACACTGCACATCCCAAAGAAATATTTCCAATCTTGGCTTTGATAACTGCATTACCGGTTTTCTTTCCCTTTACTGTCCCATTGGAAGACACAGTTACTACCTTTTTGTTACTGGAACTCCACTTTATACCGCTGGATACACCACTTATTTTTAATTTTGAAGATTTACCTTTTGCTATCAGTAAAGAATTCTTATTTATTCCAACGGCTATTGTTTTAATTGTAACTTTAAAGGGTTTTCCGCATATTATAATGGTTACAGTGGTGCTTCCTTTGTCACTTGGATAAAGGATTATATTATTTTCATATAATTCTCCAGACACCTTTATCTTACTATTAGAAGAAGAGAAGGTCACATCTATCCCAAGATTACTTCCATTTAATACAATATCACTGTCCAAGGAAAATGTATAAGAAGGAATATCATAATATCCCCAGACACTTTTTTCTACATATTTTGTCTGTGAGCTGTTCTTAAGGGTAACCTTTTCCATATCTGGTATAACAGTCACTATATATGTAGATTGTAAAGTATCAAAATATGGACTATAATACTCATTATAGTATCCCATCTCCTCTTCTTCACTTTCCTCAATATACAGCGTAATTGTTACTTCTACTTTACCATGTGCTACAGCAAAAAAATTACCTTCTTTATCTACTTTTAGAACTTCACTGGTATTTTCTTCCTCATCAGTATTATAATCATACCAGTCATAGTCACTGCCATAATCAATTGTCTCAATTTTTGTATTATATACTTTTCTCTGGATTTCATCTATAGTTACCACCTCTGGTATTTCGAATTTTCCAGTGTCTCCAATTGTTATAGTCATTTCATGATTTCCCTCTGTAAAAGGAATCCATTGTTCTTTTGCATATGCTGCCGCCTTTGGTAATAAAATACAACATACAGCTAAAAATACAAAAAAACATATCCATTTTCTTTGTTTCTTCATATTCTCTCCTCCCATCTAACTCATACCTTAAATCTAATGTAACTGTTCAGAACCATGAATAGTTACAATCTAATAACTTTCTTTCGCCATAGGATATGCTTCATAAAAAGCAGTAGTTCTAAATTCCTCATCTCTTTGGTGATCGACCATGTCATTATCTGTTTTCAAAAAATAATTATACCGCATACTACTCTTTCCAAACAAACCAATAGGATCATCCCATGTTGCATCCAGATTGTACCATTTACCATCCAGTTTTACAATATTCCATGCATGTAATCCATTTTTCGCATTTCCTGTGATAACCCGGCATGGTACATCTAATTCTGTAAGCATTTTATAAATGAGAACAGCATACCCCTGACATGCTGAAGTTTTTTCCACTAAAGCATAATATGGAGAATTTAACTCTGTAGACATATCATAAGAAGTATTATTTATCACATAATCATGAACAGCTTTTATTTTTTCATAATCGGATTTCTTTGTCAAATTAAGTTTCTTTAACACTTTAGCTATCATCTTATCTGTTTTGTTTGTTTGCTCATAACTCTCCAAATACTCCATTGTATAAGTTACTTTATAACGTCTTCCCCAACCTGTCATACTTACATGGGAAGCCGAATGAATATATCTCATATAATCGAAATCTGAGGAAGTATCTTCTTTATCAATGGCAAAAGCTTCAGAAATGGCTCCTACTACATAATCTTCAATATCATCTTCACTCCCAATGTATTCTAATTCTATATTTTTCTGTCCCTCCAACATTCCTTGACGTAAATCTTCCACAAAGGCTTTCTTCTCTTCTTCTGTCATATCCCAAGTTATGTATGCACTAATTACACCATACCTTCCTTCGAAATATGTTATGCCCAAAAGTATCAGTCCCACATAAAATAAAAACCAGCCTACTTTCTTCAACCATCTATCCTCCTATCCCAGTATTTCTCAAAATTCCTTATCTTAAGCACCTTCAGTTCTCATCATAATATAAAGTAAAAATTATCACCCTACAAGATATACAAGTGGCACGAAGTATTCACACATCTTTGTGCTATTTACTGCGTGCCACTTTTTAGTGTTCAATGCTATATTACCTGAAATGAAGCTTTTTACCATATAAAACTCTCTAAATTTCTAAAACTTCCTCTTCTGCTTCTGCTTCTTCTTCTGCAAGTGCAATCTCATACTTTTCAAGAATTATCTTTTGAATTCTGTCTCTTGTATCAGAGTTGATAGGATGTGCAATATCACGATATTCTCCATCTCCAGCTTTTCTACTTGGCATAGCAATAAAATATCCTTTATCGCCTTCAATTATCTTAATATCATGTACTACAAATTCGTTGTCAATGGTAATGGATACCACTGCCTTCATCTTACCATCCTTCGCAACCTTTCTGACCCTAACATCTGTAATTTCCATAATAAATATCCCCCTTAAACCTTATCCTGTGTATGGTTCTACCCTATAACACATATCTTTCATTTTTTTCTACTACAATTCGGATATTATCCTCAGTTCCAACATATTGCATGTTGGCTCTAATGGTATCTCTGCTTTCTACAATACAATTCTCAATATAGGTATTGTCTCCAATATATGCATCATTTAAAATGATAGAATTCTTAATTGTTACATTGTTTCCAATATATACTTCCTTAAACAATATAGAATTCTCTACATTACCATTAATAATACATCCACTAGATACCAAACTGTTCTTCACATTAGAACCCACATTGTACTTCGCTGGTGGTAAATCATCCACTTTGGAATAAATATCCGGATACTGCTTAAAGAAATAATCACGAATGTCTTTCTTCAAAAAGTCCATATTGGTTCTATAATAAGAATCTACGGCTGAAATATTACTCCAGTATTCTTTCAATTCATAGGCATAAATCTTTTTCAAATTCTTATACCGTATCAAAATATCTTTTACAAAATCATGTTGTTCATCTTGTGCTGCCTTCTCAATTAACTCAATGAGAAGTCTTCTCCGAATCACATAAATTCCTGCAGAAACCATATTCTCATCACTAACAATTGGTTTCTCCTCAAATTCTATAATTCTATCATCCTCATCTGTACGTATCACACCAAAACGGCTGACATCTTCATTTTCTGGAAGCTTCTTGGTTACTAGTGTAATATCTGCTTTTTTTGAAATATGATATTCTAACACTTTGTTATAATCAAGCTTATACACACCATCACCAGAAGCTATTACAACATACGGCTCATGGCTGCTCTTTAAAAATGCCAGATTCTGTGCAATGGCATCTGCTGTTCCAAGATACCAGTTTCCATTGTCTTGTGTAATGGTTGGAGTGAATACAAATAATCCACCTTGTTTTCTACCAAAATCCCACCACTTTGAAGAATTCAAATGTTCATTCAACGATCTGGCATTATATTGTGGAAGTACAGCTACCTTCTGTATATGAGAGTTCGACATATTACTCAAGGCAAAATCAATACTTCTGTATCCACCGGCAATAGGCATTGCTGCAACCGCCCTTTTGTTTGATAATTCTTTTAATCTGTTACTGTTACCACCAGCTAATACGATTCCCAATGCTCTCATTGTCTATCACCTGCCTTAATAATTACTTGTCCACTCTCCAAAATTCCATTTGGATAATCTCCCGGAGTAGTTACTCCGGAAATTGCTGTATTCTTACCAATGCGAATACCTCCTGGTATTACACTTTTTTCTCCAATTGTTGTTAATCCATAAGCATATACATCCGCTTTTAATACATTCGGAGCCTCTTCTCCAACTCCTAAATGACAATCATTACCAATCACTACATCCTCAGCAATTACAGCCTTATCTACAATAGTCCGGTCACCTATGGATGACGAATTCATAATAATAGAATCCCGTACAACAACTCCTGGTCCGATGTAAACACCTGAACCAATTACAGAATTATGCACCTCTCCATAAATCTCACATGCCTCTCCAATAATTGCTTTATCAATAACTGCATCTTTTGAAATAAACTGTGGCTGTATGCGGTCACTTTTTGTATAAACTTTCCAAAATTCTTCGTATAAGTTAAATTCTGGCACTAATTCAATCAACTCCATATTGGCTTCCCAATATGCCGCCAGAGTTCCTACATCTTTCCAGTAACCATTATATTCATAAGCAAATAAACGGTCACCTTTCTCCATACAGTACGGAAGTACATGCATACCAAAATCACAAGATGGCTGATCTTTTAATTTAATCAACGCATCTCTTAATACAGGCCAAGAGAAAATGTAAATACCCATAGAGGCTAAATTACTTCTTGGATTCTTTGGTTTCTCTTCAAATTCAAAAATCCGCTTTGTCTCATCTGTGATTGCTACACCAAAACGGCTTGCATCTTCCCAAGGTACAGGAATGGTTGCTACTGTAATATCTGCCTTGTTATCCTTATGAAATTGAAGCATCACTTCATAATCCATCTTATATATATGGTCACCACCCAGAATTAATACATATTCCGGATTATAATACTCCATATATTCCAAGTTCTGGTAAATCGCATTCGCAGTACCTGTATACCATTCACTGCTATTGCTTTTTTCATAAGGAGGAAGTACAGAAACTCCACCAACATTTCGATCCAAATCCCATGGAATACCAATTCCAATATGCGTGTTCAGCTTCAAAGGCTGATATTGTGTTAATACACCTACAGTATCAACACCAGAATTAATACAGTTACTTAGTGGGAAGTCAATGATTCTGTACTTTCCACCAAAAGAAACTGCCGGCTTCGCCACATTAGCAGTCAACACACCCAGACGGGAGCCTTGTCCACCTGCCAGCAACATAGCTATCATCTCTTTCTTTATCACGTCAATCACCTCTCATCTCTTCGCTTGCTTATAACGCATCTGCTATTCACTACAATTTATTTCTAACTTCACAGACACGGCTCCTACATTAGAATCCATACGCTGCAAACTGTAATGCCAATCTTATTATATCAGTTTTTTGTGTAATTGTAAATGTTGCATTTTTTTATTTCAGAAAAGAAATTTTCATTGTTTATTTT
>CAMWUK010000090.1 GCA_947177415.1 uncultured Clostridiaceae bacterium | reverse complement strand
ATTAGATATTATGTATATTCTGGAAAAATCCGAATGAGGGGTTCTGAATAGTTACGATTTTTTTAATGAATAAAAAAGCGTACAAAACGCAGAAATGAGGAAATTATGGTATTTAGCAGCATAATATTTTTGTGTGCATTTTTACCCATTACTTTTCTTGTGTATAGCATTATCCCCAAGAGGTTCCGGAATATATGGCTTCTTGGGGTAAGTCTGTTTTTTTATGCATGGGGTGAACCGCGATATGTTTGGATTATGGTTTTTTCTACCATATTCGATTATGTAAATGGCAGGCTAATTGACCGTTTTCTGGGCAAAAAAGGAAATGCCGCAAAAGCAATATTACTTGTTTCTATTATGGGTAATCTATCTATTTTGGGATTTTTTAAATATGCAGACTTTTTTATTGATACCGTCAACCATATTGGCGGCTATGACATTCGATTATTTGAGCTTGCTTTACCAATTGGTATTTCTTTTTATACATTTCAAACTATGTCTTATACAATAGATGTTTATCTTAAAAATGTAAAAGCCCAGAAAAATTTTATTGATTTTGCCATGTATGTTTGTCTTTTCCCACAATTGATTGCAGGTCCTATTGTTCGTTACAAAGAGATTGCAAAGCAGATAAAACAAAGAATATTTTCCTTTGAACAAATTAGCGAAGGTTTATTCCGTTTTCTCATCGGTTTAGGAAAAAAAGTTTTCATAGCAAATCAAGTAGGTGCTATATGGCAGGAAGTATCCCATTACTCTGGTAACGATAAAAGTATGGCAGTTGCTTGGCTGGGTGCTATCGCCTACACATTACAAATTTATTTTGATTTTTCCGGATATTCAGATATGGCAATTGGACTGGGTAAAATCTTTGGCTTTACTTTTCCAGAGAATTTCTTACATCCTTATGAATCAAAGAGCATAACAGAGTTTTGGCGAAAATGGCATGTTACCTTAAGTAGCTGGTTTCGTGAGTATGTATATATTCCTTTGGGAGGAAACCATGTAAACAAAGTACATTGGATTTTTAATCTGTCTATTGTTTGGTTCTTAACAGGATTCTGGCATGGTGCAGGATGGAACTTTATTTTGTGGGGTATCTACTATTTGTGTTTTTTACTTTTGGAAAAACTGGTTTTACATAAATGGATGCAGAAATGGAAAGCCATATTTCTACACATTTATACTATGTTGGTAGTTCTTGTTGGATGGGTATTATTTGCCTGTGAGGATATGTCTATGTTTTTACAATATGGAAAACAAATGCTGGGAATTGGTGTGAGTATTGGCAATTCACTTAGCATGTATCAATGGCTTCATAATGTACCACTACTGCTTATTGGCTGTATTGGTGCCACTACACTTCCGCAAAAGGCTGTAAAAAAGTGGATACCTGCCAAGTGGCAACCGATAGCCGGTTATGCTTATGCAACCATATTATTATTGGTATCCATTGCATTTCTGGTAAGTGGAAGTTATAATCCATTTTTATATTTTCGTTTTTAAACATAAGCAACTTTGAAACATAAAATGATGATAACTATTCAGATAGAAACACCCATTTACTGCGTGTTTTGTAAGAAAAAGTAATTTGGTGAGGAATATGAAAAAACAAAAAATTGGATCTATCTTTTTTTCTATTGGTATTATGGGACTGCTGACAGCTACAGGTCTTGCTACTTTTTTTGGCTCTCAGAGAACATTTTCAGAAAACGAAAACCGCTACTTATCTAAACTCTCTGATGTACATTGGGAAGAACTAAAAAGCGGAAAAGCCCAGACTACATTAACACAAGTTGCAAACGACCAATTTCCATATCACGATTTTTGGATGCAGGCTTCTACAGAAATACAAAAATGTATAGGAAAACAGGATATTGGAGGAGTTTACTTCGGAAAAGACCATTACTATTTTGAAAAAATTCTAGAGAGTGATTTTGAAGAGAAAAGATATAATAACAACCTTAGACTTGTGGCAGCTATGCAGGAAAAACTGGAAGAACAGATAACCACTATACTTGTTCCATCTCCTTCAACTATCTGCAATGACAAGCTTCCAAAATATGCAGTAGGATATGACAGCAACCAGAAATATGAACAAGGAAAAGAGATAATAGGAAAGGAAAACTTGCTTGATATCCGCATACCATTAGAAAAAGAATCAAAACAGAAACAGGTTTATTTCCGGACGGATCATCATTGGACTATGTCTGGAGCATACATTGCTTATAAAGCATTTATGGAACAGTCCGGACTAAAACCACAATCCTTAGAATATTTTGATTTACAGGAAAAATCAAATGCATTTTATGGTACATTGTATTCTAAGGCGTTAGATAAAAATGCAATTCCTGACTCTTTGCTTATACCAGAAAATATTCCTTCTGATTTACAGATAACCTGTGATGGAGAAAAGCATAAAAGTATTTATGATATCAGCAAACTTTCTACAAAGGATAAATATTCTGTATTTTTTGGTGGTAACTATGGAATTACCCAAATAGAAAATTCTAATGGCACGCAGGAAGAAACTTTAATTGTTATAAAGGATTCTTTTGCAAATTGCTTAGTTCCTATGCTTATCGAACATTACCAGAAAATTATCATGATAGATTTAAGATACTATAATGATTCTGTTTCCGGTCTGCTTTCTACAGAAAAGAATAAAACTGTTCTTGTTTTGTATGAAATAAGCAATTTTGCAAAAGAAACCAACCTCCATAAATTGATAAGTTGAAATACTTAGAACATAATATCAGTAGACCAATATCCCAGAATGTACTTATGTGTAACAGTAAACCTTCCGAACTGTTATACTTATACAAAAACTGGGATATTTTTTTATAATTCTCTTTTTTTCATCTTCTCTAAAAGCTTTTTCCCAACTGCTCCTTGACCCTCTTTGCAATAAAACAGATTCCTCACCTGCTCTCTTTCTGCTTTCTGGTATGTCTGTCCTTTGTCTATTATACGCTCCAAACCCTTCATAAATTGTGCAAAATCCCCGGCTCTCTCCCCCGGGGTCACATCCTCATAACGGAAGTACATTTCCCTATCGTTTTGCAAGTATTCTTCATAATCATAATGGTAAAATAACATTGGTCTGTCTAACAGCAAATAATCAATATAAATGCTGGAATAATCTGTAATCAACACATCCGCCTTCATGAGAAGCTCCTGTGTATCCCATGATTCTCCTGTAATATCCTTAATTCTTGGATATTTCTGCAACTCCTCCATTTCATTTCGATGGTAAAAGTGTTTCTTCACCAAGAAATCGCATTGATTTTTCTCACAAAAATCACTTAATTTCTCTAAATCAAAGATACAAGAAAGTTCAATTGGTATCTTTCCTTCTTTACGATGGGTAGGTGCATATAAAATCTGAATATGATTCTCTCTTTCCGATTCTGTACTGTTTTGATGCTCTTTTACTTTTTCCATAAGACTCTCATCAAAGAATACATCATTCCTTGGCTGTCCAAGACAAATCACCCGGCTGGCTGGTACCCGGAAGGCACTTTCATAAATCTTTGCTATGGTAGGACTGGTTGCAACCACATATTCTTTTCCCAAAGGTACATGGATGATTCTGTCGCGGAATTTCTGGACTTTGCTATCCCAGTCTTTCTCATAATAATCATCATATCCTACTTTTTTTAGAGGAATACCATGCCATAGATTAATCAAAGTAGCTCCACCAAGAAAAGCATGTTTAAAATCACTAATTCCGTTTGTCATAACTGCATAACCGGCCCGGAGCTGATACCATATTCCCTTTATGGAACACCATTCGTAAGCCTTATATCCAGCATTTTGAATCTCTTCTACTACTTTAGGATTTTTCGTAATCCATACTATGGTCAGCTCCTTATCTTCCTGTGCTTCAAGAAATAATACCTTCGCATTGTCTGCAAATTTATCTCCCAGCCATGCACCAAATACTATTATATTTTTACTTCTTGGGCTGAGCATGGTAACATACATAACCATATACTTGATAAGCAGCCGTATTTTTCGTAACAATCCCATCTCTCTTACCCCCATATATATTGCATTAATACACGGATGAATCCCTGTTTGTAAACTTTATTCTTTGAATAAAACCACATACGGTATAACTTATTCCGGTTAGCCAGTGAAGCATATCCCTCTAACAAAATTTGTATTTCTTCCTTTATTGGATAATCTTTTTCGTATGACTGCAAGAAATATGAAACCTGCATTATGCTTTCCTTCATTTGCTTTTTATATTTTTTTCTTCCTTCTATTAATCTTCTTATGAGATATAAAGGGTTTTGGGATGCTTTTGCTCCAACAGAATTATTTGAATGCTGCCGGTAATACATTGTATGGCTTGGAATAAAACCAACCAGACCATATACAGTGGCAATAAGAGCCGCCCAGTAGTCATGCATAATAATTCGGTTGTAATCTTTTACTTGTAACATTTTCTCTTGCAGATTTCTATTAATCATCACAGTACAGCCTGTAACATAATTCTGTATCAACAAATTATTCAGTTCCATGTTAGCCGGAAGATTCTGATACTTAAAAAAAGATTCTGATATAATTCCTTCTTCTCCTAATACAGCTAAGTCACTGTGAATCAAAACCGGTATATCTGTATCTATCTCCAAGCGTCTCATATAAGATAAACTATATTGTATCTTGTGTGGTTCCCATATATCGTCCTGATCACAAAACATAATATATGAAGTATCTGCCTTTGCAAGAAGTTTCATAAAATTATTTTTTGCGGCTCCAGTAGGTGGGTCGTTTTTTATTACTTCTACAGAATTTGGACACTCTTGTTGAAATTGATAAAGGATATCCAGAGTTCCATCTCTTGACCCATCATCTCCTACAATTAATTTCCAGTTCTTACAATCTTGCTGTTGTATAGAGTCTAGTTGCTCTTTCAGATAACTTTCTCCATTATAAGTTGCCATTAAAATTGTAACCTCTTCTTGTCCCATTATCCTAATTCTCCTCTAAAATTCTATATAACCACTCACTTTCATTCAGGGTGATGCTGCCAAAAACGACATGTTCGTTCATTATCCGAACAAATGCCCAAAAATAAGACCAGCACGCAGCTTGATTCCGCTCCGTGCTGTAATATCTCTTTTTTAATTTTTCCCCATATTGAGGTCTGCCTTAATCTTTGTTGTAGAAATTCCTTCTGTTCTTGGTAAATATACCACTTCACAATAATCCTTCAGAAAATCAAATTGTCCTTCCCAATCATGCCCCATAACAAATATATCAATATTATTATCTTGCACGTCCTTAATTTTTTGTTCCCAATTATATTCTGGAATCACTTCATCTACATACTTAATGGCTTCCAAAATAGTTTTTCTATCTTCATAACTGTGATAAGCTGTCTTGTGCTTTAGGGCATTAAACTCATCTGTAGATAATACGACCAATAAGTAATCCCCTAATTCTTTTGCACGGCGAAGCAAATTAATATGTCCCACATGTAACAGGTCATAGGTTCCGTATGTGATTACTTTTTTCACCCTTATCATCCTTTCTGTTTTCAAAAAACTTCCTATTATATACTCTGTAAAATGCATTGTAACTATCCGATAACAATATACAATACGTTTTATTATACTCTAGTTACAAAGGTCCTGTCAAGTTACAGATTTTGTGTTGTTGACATTTTACTATCCTTGGTATACAATTTAAAGGATAAGTAGAAATAATCCGAATTAGGCAAAATAGTAAAGGAGATAGTTGTAGCACTATGAAAAAAAATCTACGAAAAAGAGTAAAAAATATTATTCGGAATACGTACTATGCCAAACATTATTATCACGACAAATTGAACGATAAGGCAATTCTGTTAGAATCCAAAAATGGCTCCGATTTAGCCGGTAATATTTTCCACATTCTAAAGGAGCTTTCAAAAAAAGAATACAAAGATTATACTATATATCTTGTTGTAACTGCCAACAAAAAGCAGGCACTACATGAGAAAATCAAATCAAACAAATTACGGGATGTAATCTATGTTACTATTCACTCAAACGAATATTATACAGCTCTCTCCCGTGCAAAATATATATTTACTGATACCTCCTTAGAGCGTATCTATATAAAAAAAGAAGGTCAAATCATTACGAATACCTGGCATGGAACACCATTGAAAATGATGGGAAAACATGTGGAAAACCGCATATATGCTATGGGTAATGTACAGCGTAACCTTCTTATGTCAGATTATCTGGTTTATCCCAATGACTTTATGCGTGAAAAAATGGTAGAAGCTTATGGTTTACAAGAACTTTATCAGGGAACAATCTTATGTGAAGGATATCCCAGAAATTCTGTATTTTTTGATGAAAATGTGGGATTAGATATTAAGAAGGAACTAGGTTTGGATGGAAAAGAAGTATTTATCTATATGCCTACCTGGAGAGGACTTCTAACAAAGAAGGAAACAGCGAAACTATTGTTTTCCATTGCATATTTCATGAAACCATTAGATGAAATGCTTACTGATAACCAGGTATTATATATTAAATTGCATCCATTTGTAGGAAAAGAACTGGATTTCTCTGGATATAAACACATTAGAGCTTATCCTGAACAGTATGATTCCTATGCTTTCATGAATATGTGTGATTGTCTAATTACAGACTATTCCAGTGTATTTTTTGATTTTGCGAATACCAGAAAGAAAGTCATCTTATTTGCCTATGATGAAACAGAATATATAGAAGAAAGAGGTTTGTATCTGGACTTAAAAGACCTGCCTTTCCCAATTGTAAAAACAGCAAGACAACTAGCCGATGAACTAAATAAACCAAAAGAATATGATGATACAGAGTTTTTAAAAAGATGTTGTACCTATGATGCTCCTGATGCTGCACAACGCATTTGCCGTCATGTCATCAAAGGTGAGAAAGTCTGCAAAGAGATGAAATTAGAACATAGTGGAAAAGAAAATATCCTTCTATATAGTTCTACACTGGCAAAGAATGGTTTAACTGGAGCCTTGGTAAATTTATTTCATAATATTGACCTTGATAAACGTAATTATTATGTTTCCTTTAAAGAGTTTGCTCTGGCAAAAATGCCTCTAAGAGTAAAACAGTTACCAGACAAAGTAGGTATAATGCCTATTAGTAGTGATATTGTACCTACTTTATTTGAGAAGCTTGCTTTGATTTTATATAATAAGAAAGACATAGACAATGCATTTACCAGAAAATATATTAAACGGCTGTTTCAAAGAGAAGTTGCAAAGCATTATGGCAGTGTGCATTTTGATTACGCAATTCAGTTTGCAGGATATGAAGCAACTACTATCAAAATCTTTCAAGAATTTGATACAAAACGAATTATCTATGTTCATAATGATATGTTAGAAGAAATGCATAAATATGGCAAAAAACGTGGCAATCAGCACTTTCTCACTTTACAAAGTGCATACCAGAACTATGACACGGTTGCTGTTGTAACAGAAGATTTGATGGAAAGTACCAGAAAGATTGCCGGGGAAAATGCAAATCTTACTATAGTGAATAACTGTCATGCTCATAAAATGATTCGTGAAAGAGCAAAAGAAGAAATTGTATTTGACCCAGATACAAAGTCCAATGTAACATTAGAAGAATTAAAACAAATTCTTGCCAGTGATAAGTTAAAGATTATTACAGTAGGGAGATTTTCTCCCGAAAAGGGACATCAAATGTTAATGGAGGCTTTCGAAAAATTTTCAACTACCCATAAGGACTCTTATCTGATTATTATCGGAGGATATGGTCCGTTATATAATACCACATTATCTTATGCAAATAATTCTATGAGCAATATTATTGTTATTAGATCTGTAAAAAATCCAATGCCTATTATGAAAGCTTGTGATTTGTTTATTTTATCTTCTTATTATGAAGGTCTTGGACTTACTATGTTAGAAGCAGATACTTTAGGTATTCCAAGTTTTGCCACAAATGTACAAGGTCCCCGTGGATTTGTAACAGAGCATGGAGGAACACTTGTAGAGCCAAATGCAGACAGTATTTACCAAGGTATGCTGAGATTCTTGAATGGCGAAATCAATGCAATGAATGTGGATTATGATGCATATAATAAAAATTCGGTAAAACAGTTTGAGGACATGTTAAAATAAAGGATGGAAAGAATATGAAAATCGGTATTATTACTTTTAATAGTGCACATAACTATGGAGCAGTCTTACAAGTATGGGCATTACAAGAAAAGTTAAAAGCAGACGGTCATCAGGTTGAAGTAATCAATTATCGTCCTGCTGCTATTGACAATCTGTATAGAATCTATATTCCAAAATGGATTACACAGAATGAACTGGTTAATCGTGGTTTTCATAAACTGCAATACATGAAGGAAAAAGTAAAAACACCTCAAAAAGCTACCCGCTATAAGAAATTTGAGGATTTTATTAATCATGTACTTCCTACCACGAAACCTTACCATCGCTATAATGCTCTCGTTAATGAGGATTTTGACTATGATGTAATGATTGCAGGCAGTGACCAGATATGGAACAGCAATATTACAAAAGGATTAAGCGGTGCTTATTTCTTAAATTTTGGCAAGAAGAGTATCAAACGTATTTCTTATGCGGCAAGTATCGGCAAAGACTGCTTTGACGCAAATGAGAAACTTATGGTTCAGTCTTACTTGCAAAATTTTGATTATATTTCAGTACGTGAAGAAAAGCTAAAACATGAAGTGGAACAATTAACCACAAAAGAAGTGGACTTAGTTTTAGATCCTACTTTATTACTTGACAAAGAAAAATATGACAAAATTAGAAAAGATACTAAAATAAAACAAGACTATATTTTTGTTCATAATGTTCATCTTGCAAAAATTGATGAACGCTTAAATGCCATTGTAGAAGAAATATCTAAAAGAACAGGACTTCCTGTAATTAACAATAGAGCAGACTATAATTTTTCCAATGAAATTGGTAAATTCGCAGACGGTGGACCTGAGGAATTTCTGGGAATTATTGCAGGTGCAAAGATGGTTATTACCAACTCTTTTCATGCAACAGTTTTTTCTACTATTTATGAACGTAATTTTATTACCGTTCCACATTTTAAAAATCCTGACAGAATGCAGAATCTCCTTCACCTATTTCAACTGGACAACCATTTGATAAAAAGTGTGAATGAAATTCCTGAAGACTTAAATAGTCTTGAAATTGATTACACCCATGTAGCCCAACTTAGAAAAATTGCAAGAGATGCATCAGAAAAATTTCTTGATAAAGCTTTACATGGTAAAAAGACAGTTGACCAACCTATTCAGAATGACGAATTATATTTCACATCCAAAGATAAGTTTACTTGTTATGGTTGTGGAGCCTGCGTAAATGTTGTAAATAGCCCTAGTTATAAATTAACTTATGATGAAAATGGGTTTTTATATCCCAATGTTGATTCTCTTGAAAAGGAACAATTAGCACTTTGCCAGAAAGTCTGCCCTTACCAAAATAAAAATACAATAACACACTCTCTATCCGGTGTGCTGGATACATTCCAGACTTATCTAAAGGATAAAAAGAAACTTATGAATAGTTCAAATGGTGGAACCATCCGGGCATTGGCAGAAACATTTACAGAGCATGGTGGTATGGTTGCAGGTGTTGCCTTTACAGACTATGTAAATCCAGAATATATACTTGCAACAGCTAATACACTTCCTGAAACTATGTTCAAGTTCTATGACATTGAAATTGATTGCACAGATATTCATTTACAAATAAAAACTCATCTGGATGCTGGAAAATCTGTTTTATATTTTGATACCCCATATCGTCTGGAAGGTCTTAAATTATTCTTAGGTAAAGAATATGAACATTTATATACAGTTGCAATGCCATCAAATAAAACTGTTTCCGGAAAGAGATATAAAGAATATATAGAAGAATTAGAAAACAAATACCATTCTAAAGTAAAAACCGTTGACTTGGAAAATAAAACAATAGGTGCTGCAACTCCTTTTGTTAGTATTATATTTGACAATGACGAATTGTATGCTAAATCAGTAAAAACAGATCCTTTTACCAAATCCAGAATAAGAGGTTTCCTGCAACGCCCTAGTTGTTATAATCCGGATTATGGAGAAATAAATGGATCAATATCAGATATTATCTTAAAAGCACCTGCGGCTAATAACAAAGAATTGAATCCTATGGGTGAAGACATTACTCTGGTCGTAAGCAAAAAAGGGAAAGATCTTTTTGCTATGTCACAAAATAAGCTGATTATTCATGAATAATCCACCTTATCTAATAAGATTCATATTGTAACAATTCTTTCAAATTCTTAAAACCAATAAACGGAAGAAGCACAAGGTTGCATTAAGGGGAATCTTTGATAAATGATAAAGGTTTCCCTTTTTTCATTTAACCAAATTTTACAAGAAAATTTAAAAAGCAATCTATAATATAAAATTAAAGGTAACTATTCAGGTAGAAACACGCATTCACTGCGTGTTTCGCAAGAAGATTTAAATTTTGCAATGTTTAAGCCCCTTCGCCGAAGGCAAATTATTATGGGCTTAAACATAACTGTTCATGGTTCTGAACAGTTACAATTAAAGATAGGATGGACAAACAGAATGGACAAATTAAAAGAAGGGTTGAAGTTGATACGGGATTTACTACTTCAAAGCTATTATCAACACTGCCGGAAACGAAAGAAATTAAATCAAAAGTGTATACTTATTGAGTCAAAGAATGGAATGGATTTAGGTTCTAACCTATTTTATATATTAAAAGAACTACAGAAAGAGGATTATCAAGATTACCAGTTACTTCTTCTTGTGGAAAAAGTAGCCGCCTCAAAAATAATACGCAAACTAAAAGATAATGGATTAGAAAGAATCCGTACTATAAATCTCCACTCTCCTGCCTACTATTGGGCAATTGCTACTGCAAAATATATTTTTGTTGATACATCTCTGGAACGTGTCTTTGTAAAAAGAGCAGGTCAAATTCTTGTAAATACATGGCATGGTACTCCCCTGAAAAAAATGGGACGGGATGAGGAGAAAAGTGCTCATTTGATGTGGAATGTGCAAAGAAATTTCTTTATGTCAGACTATTTATTATATCCTAGTGAAAGCATGATGAACATTATGTTAGATGCATACCAGTTACGCCATTTATATACTGGTTCCATTCTTTTGGCAGGCTACCCCAGAAATGCCATATTTTTTATTCAGAATAATATAGAGGAGGAAAAAAAAAGAAGGAACCTTCATGGCAAACAAGTTTTTATGTATATGCCAACATGGAGAGGTACAGTAAAGCATAAAGATAACACAAAGCAGGTAAAACAGCTCCAATCTCTCTTACAAAAACTGGATAGTTTATTACCAGACCACATTATTGTATATGTTAAACTGCATCCTTTTGTAGAGGAAAATCTGGTTCTTTCCAATTTACACCAAGTGAAAATATATCAGGAAAATGATGATGTGTATGACTTCCTGACTTGTTGTGATGGCTTAATTACCGATTATTCCAGTATACTTTTTGACTTTGCAAATACCAGACGAAAAATCATATTATTTACTTATGATCAAGATGATTATAAAGTTGAACGTGGCTTATACCATGATCTGGAAAATTTACCATTTCCCATAACAACCAATGTATCTGATTTAGTGGAGGAATTAAAACAACCAAAGCAATATGATGATTCAGAATTTATACAAAAATATTGTTGTTATGATAATAAAAATGCAACCTCAAATCTGTGTAAATATATACTCAAAGGGGAACACTTATGTAAAGAGCTGACTTTACCAAAGCCATCAAAGGAAAATGTTCTTTTGTATGGATCGGAATTTGAAAAAAATGGGCTTACAACTGCCTTATTAAGTCTGCTAAAATATTTAGACAGAGATACCCGGAATTATTATGTTGGTATAGATGAAACTGCTCTTAGCACAGATCCATCCAGGCTTTCTCTTTTACCAAAAGATGTAGGTTTTATTCCTACCGAAAATGGTGTATACCGTGGTATATCGGAAGCCATTGCCAGCATTTTGTACTTCCGGCTGAATAAAAGAGGGAAATGGATATCCAGACAGATTAATGAAGTTTTTACAAGGGAGCTACACAGGCGGTTCTGTGGTGTAAAGTTTCAAACTGCAATACAATATGCAGGCTATGAGGTAAAACATATCCAGTTATTCCAACGATTTCCTAATCGCAGAATAATTTTTGTTCATAATGATATGATAGAAGAGATAGATAAGCGGAAAAACCAGCATCTCCTTACCTTGCAGGATGCTTATCAAAATTACGACCATGTAGCTGTAGTAACTAGTGATTTAATCCCAAGTACCCAAAAAATTGCAGGAAATGCTATAACTCTCTCAGTGGTAAATAATTGTCTTGACTATATAAAGATTCAGGAAAAAGCCAAAAAACCCCTTCAGTTTGACGAAGAAACTACAGCTAATATTACTTTGGATGAGCTTAACATGATTTTAAATAGTGACAAGCTGAAGTTCATTACTGTTGGAAGATTTTCTCCTGAAAAGGGACATAAAATGCTTATGCAGGCATTTGAAGAATTTACCAAAACATATCCAGATGCTTATTTGATTATTATAGGTGGACATGGTCCATTATATGAAGAAACTCTATCTTACGCAAATAATAGTAAAAGCAGCATCATTGTTATTAAATCTTTGAGCAATCCAATGAATATTATGAGCCAATGTGATTTATTTATATTGTCCTCTTATTATGAAGGACTAGGTTTGACACTTTTAGAGGCTGATGCTCTTAAAATTCCAACCATTGCAACTAATGTACAGGGTCCAAAAGGCTTTGTAACAGAACATGGTGGAACCTTGGTAGAACCTTCCATTGACGGACTTACAAAAGGAATGCTAGCATATATGAAAGGTCAGATTAAGCCTATGCTTGTAGATTATAATCTTTACAATAAGAAAGCAATAGCATCCTTTGAAACATTGCTTAAATAAAAGGAGTGAAAATATAATGGACTTGATTATAGACAAAGGTAAATGTTGTGGCTGCAGTGCATGTATGAGTATATGTCCAAAAGATGCCATAACCATGCAGCCAGATAAAGAAGGATTTTTATATCCTCATATTAATGATGAACTTTGTGTAAATTGTGGCTTATGCAAAAAAGTATGTACTTTCCAAAATGGATACGATAAAGAAAAAAGTGCTGCTGTACCAGCAGGTTATGCAATAAAACATAAAGATGAAGATATACGGGCTAATTCCCGTTCTGGAGGAATGTTTACTGCTCTTTCTGATTATGTTTTAGATACCCTTGGTGGAGTTGTTTATGGTGCAGGTTATGGAGACCATTTTAAGGTTATTCACAAATGTGCACATACCAAAGAAGAAAGAAATGAATTCCGTGGTTCCAAATATGTGCAAAGCGATATGAACGGCTGCTTCCGGGAGATTAAAGAACATTTGAAAAATAATGAAACTGTATTATTTAGCGGTACTGCCTGTCAAACAGCTGCTCTTCGTCAATATTGCGGTGAGAAATTAGAAAAAAATCTTTATCTGGTAGATATTGTTTGTCATGGTGTTCCCAGTCCTATGATTTGGCAGGATTTTTTGAAAATGCGTGAAAAAGAATTTCATGGAAAAATAGAAAAGGTCAATTTTCGGAATAAACTTCAATTTGGTTGGAATGCCCATCACGAAACAATTGTGATTAAGGGAAACGAACTATCATCCAGAATATTTGCCAAATTATTTTCTAAGGCTGCTATATACAGACCTTCCTGCTACCAATGCATTTATACGAATAAACAAAGACCAAGTGATGTAACATTAGCAGACTTCTGGGGTCACGAAAAGGCGGTTCCCGGATTCCATACAGATAACAAAGGTCTTTCCCTAGTACTTGGAAATACAGAAAAAGGACGTAAATGGATCGAATCGGTTCTTGATAAGGTAGATTATATTGATGTAACTGGTTATCCATATAGACATACAAACATGAAAAGACCAACAACACGTCCGGAAAACAGGGAGCAGGTATGGGCAGAATATTTTGATAAAGGTTTTGTATATGTTGCTAAAAAATATGCTGACCATGAATATAAATCTTATGCTTCCCACACCATGGAAGCCTTCTTAGAAAAATTAGGTTTTTCCAAGAAAAAGAAAAAAACAAAAAAAGGTTCCGAAAAAACTAAAGAATCAACCTTAAAGTGCTTTACCAAGAAAACACTTCAGAAATTAGGACTATTTAACTTTGCAAAAAAAATTTATAAACACTTTAAGTAACTATTTTACAAATTGCAATACTACACCAAAAGAAAGGAGATTATATGAAACAACAAATTTACAAACAAAAATACCGCCTTTTTGCACCCCTGATAATAATTATGCTTATTTTTTGTAATACTCTGCATCCCTCTGTATTTGTTTTAGCAAATACAACAGATCAGACAACAGCTCCAACAGATTACACGGCAGCATCTGGGATAACTGTAACACCATCTGCAATTATTGTGAGTGAGACTCCTAACATTTCTCCTCCCCCCCAACCAACAATAACGGAAGAAACTGTTAACCCGGACAAATCGGGAAAAGCCTCCCTACGGATGATTTTTACAACAGATATTCACGGTTCACAAACTACTACAGATTATGAAACAGGAAAAACTATCCGCACTGGTACACTTGCCCGTGCTTATACAAAGATAAAAGAAGAACGGTCAAAAGTTCCAGCAGATAATAGCTTTCTATTTGATGTAGGTGATAATTTATATAATTATTCTACAGACTATATTTATGAATATAATGATACCTATGTCCAGCCTATTTTCCGTGCTATAAAAAGCCTGAATTATGATGCCATTACCCTTGGAAACCATGAATTTGACTATGGCTTTCCTTATATTAAAAATCAAATTGAAAAAAGCGGATTAGATGATGTATGTGTGGTTTCTAATGTAATGGATGCCAATACGAATAAAAATGTATGGAAAGAAAACATGATTCTTAACAGAGAAATTGCCACAACCAGTGGTTCGAGCATTATAAAAATTGGTATAATTGGAGAAACTGTTCCAAAGTTATCAGGTAAGCGAACAAGTTATAAGGGAATCCTTTCCACAGAAGATATTGTAGAAAATGCTTCAAAACAGGCAAAAAAACTAAAGGAAGCAGGTGCAGACATTATTGTAGCTCTGTCTCATTCTGGTATTGGTTTAGAAAATCCTCCAAGTAAAGCAGACAATGCTTCTTATGCACTTACCAAAATTGATGAAATTGATGTAGTTCTATGCGGACATCTTCACAGGGATTTTCCATCTATTACTGCCAAAAATGCAGTTTTTTATGAACTACCTGGTGTAGACAAAGAGACTGGTCTGGCAAACGGAAAGAATCTTATTATGGCTGCTGCATTTGGTAATAGTATAGGTATTGCTGATTTGACTTTAGAAAAAGTGGATGGTGTTTGGAAAATTATAGACCGTAAATCTACAATTGAAAAAATCACTTCCGATATTGAACCGGACAAAGATGTGAATGAAAATTATATGGGAACAATGGACTCTGTAATGGTTTCTAATTATAGTACTATTTTAGGTGAAATAGAAAAAGGAGAAAGTTATCATAGTTACTTTGGAATGCTAGAAGACACTGCTGCAATTCAGATTGTAAATGATGCAAAACTCCAACATGGGTTAAATTACATCAAAACGGTAAATACCACCTATAAAGACTGCCCTGTCATAGCAGCTTCCGTTTATGAAAAGTACGGACAATCGGATGCCTTTGACTATACAGATTTTTCAGGAAACTTTTTAAAATCATATCTTTCTCAAATTGAACGCTACCGGACAGGTCTTGGTATTTACAAAATAACAGGTGCACAATTAAAAGAATGGCTTAACATTGTAGCCAGTGCATATGAAACAATAGATACAACTGTTCCATCACCACAATCACTTATAAAAGATGAATGGGCAAATGACAGCAGTAGCTATTATGTATTTGATGGTATTGAATATTCTATTGATCCTAGCCAGAAACCCCGGTACGATGTTAGCGGAAAAAAGATATCTAACAGCAATCGGATAACCAGCGTAACCATAAACGGAAATCCAGTTAACAATACAGATACACTCATTGTTGTTTGTGATGCTGATATTACTTTCAAGAATCCTCCACTTTTATCAGAAATTGATAAACAAAAACTTAAAACGTCTGGTTCCACCAGAAGTCAGACCTTTATAAAAAATTACATCGAAAAATGTGCTTTAGAGGGTACTTTAAAACAAATACAAGATTACAACTGGACTTTACAGTTACCAACAAGCCAGAACTATCTAGTGACTAGTGGCAATTACTCAAAATCTATAGCTGAAACAAAAGAATGGTTAACTTGGATAAAAGAAGAAGACGATTATCAATACTATGAACTGGATGCAAGTAAAATGTCTAATTCAGACATAACTGGACCAAAGATTATTGCAACTGCTCTAAATGAAAAAATTACAGGAAAAAATGTATCTGTTGCAGTTCAAGCAAATGATAAATCAGGTGTTTCCAGTATAAAATATATGTTCGGAAAATATAGTGTCAACTCCAAAGCTTGGCAATATTCTACCGAATTAAAAAATAATACATTTACTTGTTCGGAAAATGGAGTTTACTCTATTTTAGCAACAGATTCTCTTGGCAATAAAAGTATTTATTATATAAGAATTACAAATATAAACAAAAATATGATTTCTACTCCGGATGTAAATACTTTTTCTAATAGAATGTCAAAAGTAACAGGAACCGCTGAAGCAAGTGCAACTGTATATGTAGAACTGCAAAATGGTAATAAATATTCCTGCAAAGCAAGTTCGAAAGGAGAATTTAGTTGTTCTGTGCCTGCACAAAAATCTGGAACCTCTATTTATGTTTATGCCGTGAAAAACGGTAAAACCAGTGCCAGAGCTGAAATAATTGTAAAACGAACCGGACCAAATAAACCTACACTAAATAAAGTATATAGCAACAAAAATAAAATTACAGGCAAATTAAATGATACCTACTCTGTACCTATACTTATTGTAAATGATTCAACAGTATATGTACCAAAAAATGGAGGAACAGCACTATATAAAAATTCAAATTTATATGATTCCTCGTATTATGTAAAAGAGGTTGATCTCTCAGTTACATCAAATGGTACTTTCACTATGACAATCCCCCGTCTTGTGACTGGTGGGCATAGAGTTATACTATACACCATTGACACATTATATCGGAACAGTGTATCCTCCAGAATGAATTGTATACAGGAATTACCAAATCGTCCGGTATTATTAACTGATACCATATATAATTCCACCTCTGCCTTACATGTTGAAACAGACGAACGATGCAAAGTGGGTGTGAAAATCAATGGAAAAGTATATTACACTGATGAGATTAATTACAACTCTTCAACTTTAAAATATTATCATACTGTTAAAATTCCTCGTACAAAAGCAAAAACTACTTTAAAGATTTATGCTAAGAATGTAAAAGGAAATAGCAGTAGCTTATCATTTACTGTAAAGGAAAGAATTCCCGAGCCACCAATTATTAAGTCGGCAAAGGTAAATAAAAAAAGGATTACTGGAACAGTACATTTAATTGGTTCTGATTGTAAAAAAACTACTGTATCTGCTTCTCAAACTAAAGTATATGTTAAGGTAAACAAAAAAACTTACAAAGCTAAAGTTTACTCTAATGGTACATTTTCTGCTAAAGTAAAGAAGCTGAAAAAAGGTGATAAAATCACTGTTTGGGCAACTAATATTAATGGTACCGGAAGAAAAACTACAACTACAGTAAAATAATTATTTTAAAACACTACTGTTTAGGGTTCTGAACCATTACCTTTTAAACAATAAAAGAGAATGAGAATAACCTATTGGTTATCCTCATTCTCTTTTTGCAATACATTTTTACATTTCTTTTTTACCCATCCAACGGGATGTCTCATATTTTTAACCCGTTCTGTTAATGCATTCACCTGATTATTTAATGTACGAATCTGTTCCTGTTGTTCTTTTATTTGCCTGATACTATCAAGGTGCAGTAAACACATATATCCAATGGCATCTTCTATATAATCGGGATTATCTGCAGTCCACTTTACTTTATTATGCTTCTTTTCCTCAAATAAAGGTAATCCATCTCCAAAATACTCATCCGCTATCTTCTGGTTCGATATCTCAAACTTTTTCATAAATTCCATTACTTCCTCTTCGGACATCATACTATAGTCAGTGGAACTCTTAAAATCATTAGAAAATTTGCCTAATGTATATTCAAATTTTCTCTTCTCGTCTACCTCTATTCCATCTATTTTATTAACAATCCGTTTAAAAGCACAGGCATTCTCAGAAATACCAGAATTACGGTTAGTAACTTCTTCCTCATCAATAAAGTCGTTATCCTTTTGAAGTCCTATGATATTGAGGAAATCATCCACTAAAGAATTATTTACAAAACTTTTTCTATCAAACCGCCGGATAATCAAATTCTCTTTTCCAAAAAATTTTTCTAACTGACGAAGATATTTCAAATAATCTACGGCTATATAAGCAGTATAATTCTCAAAATATTCCTCCCAAGACAAGCAACTCAATTTCTTTGATACACTATGTTTAATCAATTGATTATACCAAGATAAAACATAATCTACCTGACGTCTCAAATACACAATAATCTTAATCTGATATCCACACCTTTGTGCAGATTCTAAGATAATTTGTGCTTTTTTCCGGATTCCTTTTCGAAGAAAGAAACAATTCCAAATACCTTCATCAGTTAAAATGACATTATCATATTCCAAAAATGTATCCTCTAAAATCTTCATTCCTTCTTTTAAATTATCTTCTTCCACTTGCTTGTCTCTTATTCCATCTTGATTATAATACTTACTTGTCAAAAATAATCCGTTACGAACACTAGCTTTATGCCTATAATGAAATGGCATACTTGGGAAACAATATCCTTTTTCCTTAAATACCTCTTGATTTTTCCAACAAAAATATTGAATTGAACTGGTTCCTGTTTTGGGAGCACCGATGTGTAAATACAATGTTTTCATTACATTCCTCCTTTTCATTTTTTCTTAATATATTTAATCTAATACACATAACAAACTTCAATTTTGAATTTTATCCTACAACTGTGACAAATTAATGTCTTTATACACCATTTCCTTTTTTCAACTGAATTTATGTGTGTTACTTGTAACTATTCAGGTAGAAACACGCATTTACTGTTACTTTTCTCTTGAATTATTATTCCCCAAGTTCTGTATATGATTATAAAATTCGTATAAGGATAATTTTTGACATAATTTTGTTAAAATAAAAACTCATAACTAGAAGTATTTTGCCTTTTTTTTCCTTTAGTATAATAAAGAATTAAGAAGGAGGAAACACCATGAGAAAGAAAAGAAAAAAAATTGCAACATTAATGGCTGTTGTATTATTTACAGCAAGCACACAAAGTTTTGGAATTAGAGCTTTAGCAAACGAATCTGATTCTATATCAACAATAAACCCTATAGAAAACAGTAGCTTGGAGAATTCTCCTACTGCTACCACAGGCACAGCTATCACTATATCACCAATTCCTACTTCAGGAGCTTCCATTGATATATCACCTGTTCCTACCACTGGAACTTCTGTTGGTATCTCACCTGTTCCTACTACTGGAACTTCTGTTGATATCTCACCTGTTCCTACCAC
>CAMWUK010000089.1 GCA_947177415.1 uncultured Clostridiaceae bacterium | reverse complement strand
AGGCGAATTTTCATGGGCTTAGAACGTAACTGTTCATGGTTCTGAACAGTTACTCGCCTGCTATGTATTCGCAATCCATACTATGGATCTACCTGCTCATACACATCAGGTTTATGGTTAACACTTTCATAGTAGTATATTTTTCTATAAATTACAAGTGATATAGTTGTCATAATAATTAGGACAAAACATATAATTAACTAAGAGAAAGGAAGGATGGGGATGCAGAATAAAGAAGAAATAGTACGAATTTTACCAATAAGGATAAGAAAGTTAATAGATGAAAATGAAATACAGTATGAATATTTACAAGAAATCCGTTTCAGAGTGGGACAGCCTGTTTTATTACAATATAAGAATAAGGAATTTCTTTTAAAAGAGAAAAATGAAATAAGTGGAAGAGAATATCCAGCCTATTTTTTTTCCAAAGAAGAAATGAAAGAAACTATGGAATATATTAGCAATTTTTCTATGTATGCTTTTGAAAACGAAATGAGACAAGGATTTTTGACTATACCAGGTGGACATAGAATTGGAATTGCAGGTAAGGTCTTTGTGGAGCAGGGCAGGGTAAAGAGAATAACCAATATAGGAATGTTAAACATAAGAATTGCCCATGAAGTGATAGGATGCAGCAAAAAAATCATAGATTACCTATGGGAAAAACAAGAATTTTGCCACACTCTGATTATTTCTCCGCCAGGAGGTGGAAAGACTACACTGCTTCGGGATATTATCCGGGAAATTGCAGGAGAAAAGAAAAGACTTACCGTAGGAGTGGTAGATGAACGTTCTGAAATTGCTGCAAGTTATATGGGAATTCCACAGAACCAGCTTGGCTCAAGATGTGATGTTATGGATGGATGTCCAAAGGCAGAAGGAATGCTTATGTTACTTCGTTCTATGGCACCGGATGTTATTGCATTAGATGAAATAGGAGGCAGAGAGGATATGGATGCATTGCAATATGGAAGAAATTGCGGCTGCAAAATTCTTGCTACCATACATGGAAATTCATTGGAAAATATAAGAAGCAAACCACAAATGAAGGAATTTATAGAAAACCAGGGCTTTGAACGGTATATAGTTTTAGGAAACCGGTTACAAACTGGAAAAATCAGAGAGATATTGGATCAAACCGGAAAAAAAATAGTACAAGTATAGTAATAGTTCAGGTAGGTCTGCACACTCTGCTGTGCAGACCGTAAAAAAGACTAAAACAGGATTGGAACCTTGCAATTTACATGCGAAGCTTGCAGGGTTCCGTAACAGGTCAGCCCCAGGCTGAACTGTTACCAAGTATAACAAGGAGGGAAGTATGATAAGGATAATAGGCTGTATATTAATGATAACAGGGTGTAGTGCCATTGGCTTTTGGAAAGCAGAATGTATGAGAAGAAGGCTGCAGGAAATGCATGAATTAAAGCGTTATGTATTGTTTATGAAAGGAGAAATTTGTTGTAGAAACCGTACATTGCCGGAAACATTTTTAGAATTAGAAAAAAAAGCAAAAGGAATCTGGAAACAATTTTTTCACAATACAGGCAGAAGTCTTGAAAAAATGGAAGAAGGCACTTTAGCAGAAATATGGAAAAAAGAAATGATACAACAACTTTCGGGCTCTTATTTGAAAGAAAGAGAAAAAAAGGAATGGTTGACACTGGGAGAAAATCTGGGATATCTGGATATGGAAATGCAGTTACATATGTTGGAAATCTTTCAAGTGCATTTAAGCGAGAGTATGGAAGAGGAACGGGAAGAGGTAAAGAATCAGTCCAAGCTTAGCCGTATTCTTGGGGTAATGAGTGGAATATTTTTAACAGTGTTGCTGATATAGAATAACTAAAGGGTGAGAAGATGAGTATCAGTTTATTATTTAAAATTGCAGCAGTGGGGATATTAGTGTCTGTATTGGGACAGGTATTAAAACATGCAGGAAGAGAAGAACAGGCTTTTCTAACTAGTCTGGCAGGACTGTTGTTGGTTTTGTTCTGGATAGTTCCGTATATTTCAGAATTATTCCGTACCATACAGGATTTATTTTCTTTATAGAAAGAGTGTGAGAAATGGTAAAAATTGGAATATTGGGCATTGCGGTAGTATTACTGGCAATGCCTTTCAAAAACTTAAAAGGAGAATATAGCCTTTGTATTAGTATGGCAGGATGTATTCTTATTTTTTATTACATTTTAAAGAAAATGGAACAAGTAATTAGCACAATGGAAGGAATTATATCATATTTACCAGTAGAATCCGGTTATTTTACTATATTAATTAAAATTATAGGAATAACCTATATTGCAGAGTTTTGTTCAGATATATGTAAAGATGCCGGATATAGTACAGTAGCAGGACAGATTTCAATGGCAGGAAAGCTGACAGTACTAGGAATTAGTATGCCTATTATTACCACATTATTGGACTTAATTGCTGGATTGTGGCAGGGGTAGTTATATGAGGATACATAAAAAGATACTTTTTCTTATATGTGCTTTTTTACTTTTTTTTATTATGGAACCAGAGAAAAAGGTATATGCTGCTGAGGATGAGACTTCAATCTCATTAGACTATTTTATGGATGAATCAGATCTTGAAGAAATGCAGCAAATACTAGACGAAAATCTGGTGGGAGTAGATTTTAAAATTGACACCTTTATTAGGAAAATTTGGAAGGGCGAAATCCAACTTTCTGGAAAAAATATTATAGAGGAAATACAAAAAAACATAGAGCAGGAATTGGAGAATAACCGTACTTTATGGATACAATGCTTTTTAATTGTGGTGGCAGCAGGAATTTTCACTAATTTTTCTATGGTATTTAAAAATGGACAAGTAGGAGAAACTGGTTTTTATATTTCTTATTTGTTTTTATTTACCATACTTCTTGGAGCTTTTTATTCCATTTTTACCATGGTAGAACGGTCGGTTTCTTTACTTTTGATATTTATGAAAGCATTATTGCCTGTTTATTTTCTTATGATGGCTGGAACGAATGGTGCCAGCGTGGCTACTCCCATGTACCAGTCATCCTTATGGATAATAGGGGCATTAGAGGTCGTGATTGGAAAGGTGTTACTGCCGGCAATAGAAATCTTTTTTGTACTTTCTCTTATAAACCAATTTTCCAAAGAGGACAAGTTATCAAAATTAACAGAATTTTTGGAAAGTATTATCCGATGGGGATTAAAGGGTAGCATGGGAGTAGTTCTTGGATTGCATAGCATAGAAGTTATGTTGCTTCCGGCAATTGGAAAAGTGAAGCAGAATGCCATTATAAAAACAGGAAGTGCAATACCAGTATTTGGAGATACCTTTGAGAGTGTAACAGAAACCGTTTATGGAATTGCATCTCTTTTAAAAAATGCAGTAGGTGTAACAGGTATTATTGGTATTTTACTACTTTGTGCAGCACCTGTTTTAAAAATTTTTGTTTATATGGTAGTATACAAAGCAGGCACAGCAATCTTACAGCCAATTTCTGAAAAAAGAATCTGGAACTGCTTAAATGGTGTAGCATCCACATCAGGATTATTATTATATTTGGAATTGATGTGTATACTTTTATTTTGTATTACCATAATTATTCTTGCAAAGGGGACAGGATAAAATGAATTGGATTTTTCATGCTGTAAAAGGAATAGTATATTTTTTATTATTTTCCAGCATATTAGAACAAATAGTGTGGGATACAAAAATGGAAAAATACATCCGTTTTTTTACTGGGTTACTTTTATGTATGGTGTTAGTAAATACAGTGAGTAAAGGGATTGATAGCAAGGTATGGAACCAGGAAATAGAAAACTGGTATAAGAATGATGTGGATTTACAAGAAGATTTTCAAATGCAGGAAAAAAAAGTACAGGAAAAAATAGAAAATTATCCTAAAGAAAATATTTTAAAAGATAATTCCCTAAAAGAAGAAGAGGAGGAAGAGACAATACAGATTGATCCAATTGAAAAAATCCAGTAATGAAACAGAATGAAAATACAATACAATAACCAAAAGGAGGGGAAAAGGTGGAAGGTGATAATTGGTTGCAAAAGCTAAAGAAAAAGCAGAGTTTTTTTACCACACATATTGGAGCAGGAAAGCTGTTTTTGCTTGTACTTGCAGGTGTCTTTTTGGTATTGGCATCAAAAACAGAAGGAGCAGAAAAAACGGTAGAAAAACAAACAGAAATAGTAGAACAGACAGAAGTAGAGGATTTAGAAAAATATATAGCAAGACAAGAAGAAAAACTCGCACAGATTCTTGCTAAGGTGGATGGTATTGGAGAAGTAGAAGTTATGATAACAGCAAAGGCATCCAAGGAAAAAGTTACACTAAAGGATGTGCCATATCAGCGGACCGAAACAAATGAGCAGGATAGTGGAGGGGGAACCAGACAAAAGACTGAAATTTCCAGTGAAGAAACTTCGGTTATGGATAAACTAAAAGATGGAGAGGAAACCCCTTATGTAACCAAAGAGCTTCAACCAGAAATAGAAGGAGTAATTGTAATAGCTTCTGGTGCAGAAAATTCTCAAGTTCAAAAAGAAATAAATGAGGCAGTTGTGGCATTATTTGATGTACCAGCACATAAAATAAAAGTAATGAAAATGAAATAATCGTATTGTTTAAAATACGGGATGGAGGTTGCGTTGAAAGGAATTTGGAAAAAAAATCAAATTATTATTACGGCGTTGGTACTTATGGTGGCAGTTGCAGGGTATTTGAATTTTACTGATAATAGCCTGTCAGATGGACTGGATTGGGCAAAACTTGCCGAAGGACAGAAAGAGGAGAGTGTAGAAACAGCAGAGAATGGAGAAGATAAGAAACAGGAGGAGGAAGAAAATAAAAATGTAGCAGATGCAACGGATAAAATAATTGATGAAGGAGAAAATATAGATTCAGAAGTGGGAGAAGCTGTGCTAACCAGTGCCCAGAGTAATCAGGCGTTCTATTCTATAAAATTACAAAGAGAGCAGACAAGAGCAGAAAATAAAGAAATGCTGACAGAAATTATTAATAATGTAAATGCTACAGAAAAACAGAAAAATGATGCCATTGATTCTATTATGGAGATAGCAGATTTTGCAGAAAAAGAAAATGCGGCAGAAACTCTTCTTTCTGCAAAAGGATTTCCGGAATCTGTGGTGAGCATGGAAAAAAATCATGTAGATGTGGTAATCAATCAAAAAGATCTTACGGAACAAGATATTATACAAATTGAGGATATTGTAACTAGAAAAACAGAAGTGTCATTGGAAAATATTGTAATTTCTACGGCAAAGGAAAAATAAGAAGGGAATTGGTTGAAAAGAATAAGAGAAATAATTGCAAAAATTTATAAGTTTGTTATAATAGAATAGAGTAGAACATTTATGAGAAAAATTGAGAGACAAGAAAATAGGAGGTAGGAAAGTGGCTAAAGAGATGGAAAAGGCAGGAGCCTATAATTTATTAGATGAAGGAAACATTGGAGAAGTAAGAATTGCAGATGAAGTTGTAGCAATTATTGCTGGACTTGCAGCAACTGAAGTAGAAGGTGTATCTTCTATGGCAGGAAATATTACGAATGAGTTAGTAGGTAAGCTTGGAATGAAGAATCTTGCAAAGGGAGTAAAAGTCCAAGTATCTCCAGAAGCTGTTGTAGTAGATATGGCACTTAATATGGAATATGGTTATAATATCCCTAAGACTTCTGAACAGGTACAAGATAAAGTAAAGAGTGCAATAGAGAGTATGACAGGATTAAAGGTTGCAGAGGTTAATGTAAGAATTGCAGGAGTGGCTATTTAACTGGAACAAAGAAGTTTCCCAGTGATAAATGTATGAAACTTTATGCTGTAAAACAGTTAATTGGTTATGAGCAAGTGTGCTGTTTCATTTGACGAAATTTGAATGATACAGTACACGAATAGCGAAGCGGAAAGAAATATCTGCTTTGAATAACGTTGTTGAAATGAAACGGATGAAAGATAGGAGTTAGGCATAAGATGACACGAAGAGAATGTAGAGAACACCTAATGGTCATGCTATTTCAAACGGAATTTCATACCAGAGAGGAATTACCAGAGCAGATATCTTATTACATGAATGGTATTATTGCACCAAAGAAAGATGATGTGGCATATATACAAAATAAATTTCAAAGTACATTGGAGTATTTGGAAGAAATTGATGCAATAATTGAAAGTGTTTCAGAAGGTTGGAAACTGAAACGTATGTTCAAAGTGGATTTGGCAATCATGCGGTTGGCAGTCTATGAGATGAAATACGATGAAGAAATTCCTGTAAGTGTGGCAATCAATGAAGCAGTAGAGATTGCGAAAAAGTATGGACAGGACAGTTCGCCTTCCTTTGTAAATGGAATTTTAGCAAAAGTAGCGGATGTGATAGAAAAAGGTTGAAGTATATTCAACCTTTTTGGTATATTTGCGATTGGCAATAATTAAGAAGTGAATGGTAACAGTTCAGGCAGGTCTGAACTGTTACGATAGAAAAAGAACGGGAGAGAAGAAAGGAATGAATGAGAAAGCATATTGGGTTTCAGAAATTAACAGGTATATTAAACATATATTTGATTCGGACTTTGTATTAGGACGGATATGGATAAAAGGAGAAGTATCCAATTGTAAATATCACTCTTCCGGACATATCTATTTTACCTTAAAAGATAAATCGGGACAGATATCTTGTGTGATGTTTTCTGCTCATAGATCCGGATTGGGTTTTAAACTTCAGGATGGACAGTCTGTAATGGCAAAAGGGAATATAACCATATATGAACGGGATGGAAAATACCAATTATATGCGAAAGAAATCCAGCTGGATGGTGCAGGATTATTGTATGAGAAATTTCTACAATTAAAGACAGAATTAGAAGAAGAAGGGTTGTTTGCAGGTGAATACAAACAGCCTATTCCTAAATATGCAAAAAAAGTAGGAATTGTGACAGCAGTTACAGGGGCAGCTATCCGTGATATAGAAAATATTTCTAAGAGACGTAATCCCTATATCAAACTATATTTGTATCCGGCAAAAGTGCAAGGCGATGGGGCAGCAGCCACAATTGTCAGAGGTATCCAATTGCTGGATGAGATGGATATGGATGTAATTATTGTTGGGCGTGGTGGAGGATCCATAGAAGACTTATGGGCTTTTAATGAAGAAGAAGTGGCAAGAGCAATTTTTAATTGTCATACACCTGTTATATCTGCGGTAGGGCATGAGACAGATGTAACCATTGCTGATTTTGTGGCAGATTTGCGGGCACCTACACCTTCGGCGGCAGCAGAACTTGCTGTGTGTGATATAAGGGAATTATTTGCTCAAATGGATGAATATAAACAACTTTTTTCAAAATTGATGGATCAAAAGATTAAGGGATGCAGAAACCGCTTGGAACAGATAAAACTTCGTTTGGAATATGGCAATCCAAAGAGTAAGATCCAGCAAAAAAGACAACGTTTACTTGATATAGAAGATGGACTGGATCGCCTTATGAGACAAAGTGTACAAAGAAACCGTTACAGACTTGCTGTATATGCGGAACGGATGAAGGGCTTGTCCCCTCTTCGGAAGTTAAGCCAAGGGTATGCATTTGTAGCAGATGAAGAAGGCAAGACAATAAAATCTATCCGGCAGGTAGAAAAAGGACAAAAGTTGCAGATATCGGTAACAGATGGTGATCTGGAGGTAACCGTTGACAGTATAAAAGGACAAGAGAGGTAACAGGTCAGCCTCTGGCTGAACTGTTACAAGAGCGATAATTGAAATAGACAGCAGATTGCAGAATGAGAAAGGAGGTTTTGGAAGTGGCAAGAACAACAAAATCTTTAGAGGAGTCATTTGAATCCTTAGAAGAAATCCTTGGAAAATTGGAAGATGAGGAAATTAGTCTTGAAGAGTCTTTCCGTTTGTATCAGGAAGGTATGAAATTGTTAAAAAAATGTAATACAGCAATTGACAAAGTGGAGAAGGAACTGGTAGTTTTGACAGAGGAATAGGAGAAATATATGGATTTTAAAATGGAAATGAAGGAAAGGGTATCTTATATTGATAAGGTGATAAAGGGATACTTACCAAAAGAAGAAGGATTTGAAAAGACTCTTCTGTCTGCCATGAACTATAGTATTTTGGCAGGAGGAAAACGCATCCGGCCAATGTTAATGCTTGAGACATACCGGTTATTTGGAGGAGAGCAGGAAAATGAGATTTCCCCCTTTCTCGCAGCTATGGAGATGATTCATACTTATTCGCTAGTACATGATGATTTGCCTGCTATGGATGATGATGATTACCGGCGGGGAAGATTAACAACACATAAAGTATACGGAGAAGCTATGGGGATTTTAGCTGGAGATGCTTTATTAAATTATAGTTTTGAGGTGGCAGCTTGGGCATTTTCAGGTACAATGGATATATTCCGTGTTGCCAAAGCGTTTACAGTTTTAACCCGAAAACCAGGAATTGGTGGTATGATTGGCGGACAGGCAGTTGATGTAGAGAATTGCGACCATCCAATAGATAAAGATAAACTGGACTTTATTTATTTGTTAAAAACAGGAGCATTGATAGAGGGATCCATGATGATAGGAGCAATTCTGGCAGGTGCAAAAGATGCCGAGGTGGAAGAAATCGAAGAAGCAGGCAGAAAGATAGGATTGGCATTCCAAATACAAGATGATGTTTTAGATGTGATTGGGGATGAACAAGTAATTGGAAAACCAATAAATAGTGATGAAAAGAATCATAAAACCACTTATGTTACACTGTTTGGATTAGAGGAAGCCAAAAAAAAGGTAGAGATTCTTTCAATGGATGCCATAAAGGTATTAGAAAAATTCCCAAAAAGAAATAAATTCCTGGAAGAACTGGTTCGGTATTTGATATTTCGGAATAAATAAAAAAGAGAGTAACTATTCAGGTAGAAACACGCATTTACTGCGTGTTTCGTAAGAAAAAGTGAATTTTACAATGTTTAAGCCCCTTCGCCGAAGGCGAATAATTATGGGCTTAAACGTAACTGTTCATGGTTCTGGACAGTTACAAAACACCCATGCCTTGTGGACTGCGGCATCACCATAAATATATTCGCATGGGTGTTTCGTAAACGAGGATGCACACAAGTGCAAAAGCAGCACTTGGTGCTTTACGAACCTTGCAGCAGAGTGCAAGGTTCTACCTAAAAAGAGCAAATATATAGAAAAGAGAACAGTTAAGGATGGAGGCAGTAGTTATGCCAAAGATTTTAGATAAAATTCAACAGGCAAATGACATTAAAAAGATTGTAAAAGAAGATTGGTCTGATTTGGCAGCAGAAATTCGGAAATTTTTGTTGGAAAAGGTGAGTAAAACAGGAGGGCATCTTTCTTCAAACCTTGGAGTTGTAGAGCTTACTATGGCATTACATCTTTTTTTGGATTTTCCAGAAGATAAGTTAGTATGGGATGTAGGACATCAATCCTATGTTCATAAGATTTTAACAGGACGTAAGGAGGGATTTGATACTCTTCGTCAATTGGATGGAATGAGCGGATTCCCTAAAAGTATAGAAAGTGATACAGATGCTTTTAATACAGGTCACAGTTCCACCTCAATTTCTGCTGCACTGGGAATGGCAAAAGCAAGAGACTTACAAGGAAAAAAGAATAAAGTGGTAGCTGTGATAGGGGATGGTGCATTATCAGGAGGAATGGCTTATGAGGCATTGAATAATGCAGCCAGATTGCATACCAATATGATAGTTGTGCTTAATGATAATAATATGTCTATTTCGGAAAATGTAGGGGGAATGGCAACCTATTTAGGGAAAATAAGAACGGATGTTCGATATAGCAATTTAAAGATGAGTGTAGAGCAGGCTATGTTAAAGATTCCGCAAATTGGGGAAACACTAGTTAGCAAGGTTCGCCGTTCAAAAGAATCTATTAAGCGTTTTGTAGTTCCAGGTATGTTGTTTGAAGATATGGGAATTACCTATCTTGGTCCTATTGATGGGCATAATGTTTCAGAAGTGCTGGTAATGCTTCAACGGGCACAATTGGTAAGAGGACCGGTTATTGTCCATGTAATAACCAAAAAAGGAAAAGGATACCGGATTGCAGAACGTTACCCTTCTGCTTTTCATGGTGTAAATCCTTTTCAAGTGGAAAATGGGAAAAGCCTGTCACCAAAAAGTGGCATTAGTTATACAGAAGTTTTTAGTAAAAAGTTAATCGAGCTTGCGAGTAAAAATAAAAAGATTACTGCCATTACTGCTGCTATGCCAAGCGGAACAGGTCTTGCTGCATTTAAACAAGTATATCCAAGGAGATTTATTGATGTGGGAATTGCAGAGGAGCATGCAGTGACCTTTGCTGCAGGGATGGCGAAAGCGGGCATGATACCAGTAGTTGCCATTTACTCTACTTTTATGCAGAGAGCGTATGACCAGATTCTTCATGATGTCTGCATTGGAAATCTTCCGGTTGTATTTATTTTGGACAGAGCTGGTATTGTAGGAAATGATGGAGAGACACATCAGGGAATTTTTGATTTGTCTTTTCTTGGAAGTATACCTAATATGACAATTCTTGCACCAAAAAATGATTGGGAATTAGAAGAGATGTTAAGTTTTGCAGTAGACTTGCAGCGACCGGTTGCATTACGTTTCCCTAGAGGTACTGCATATCAGGAACTACAGGAATATAGAGAATCTTTAGAATATGGTAAAAGTGAAATATTAATAAAAGGAAAGAAAGTAGCACTTCTTGCGGTAGGAAGTATGGTAAAACATGCGGTAAAAGTAAGGGAATTGCTTCTTGCAGACGGCATTGACGCTACCATAGCCAATGTCAGATTTGTAAAACCAATGGATGAAACAATGCTTATGGAATTATCAAAGAATCATGATATTTTTGTAACAATGGAAGAAAATGTTGAGTGGGGCGGATACGGACAAAATGTATCAGGTTTTATTTCTAAGATGCATTTACCTGTATCACATATTAATATTTCCATTAAAGATATGTTTGTTGAACATGGGCAGGTATATGAATTATGCCAGAAATTAGGATTAGACCCACAAAGTATTTACCATGAAGTTATGAGCGAGATAGAATCAAAGCGGGGATAGAAATGAAAGAAGCAAAAGAAAGATTAGATGTGTTATTAGTAAAAAGAGGATTAGCAGAATCCAGAGAAAAGGCAAAAGCCATTATTATGTCTGGTAATGTTTTTGTGAATGAGCAAAGAGAGGATAAAGCAGGAACTACGTTTCCTGAGAAAGTACAAATTACCATAAAGGGTAATACAATGAAATATGTAAGCCGGGGTGGCTATAAATTAGAGAAGGCCATTGAACAGTATGGTGTTACAGTGACAGGAAAAATATGTATGGATGTAGGCTCTTCTACAGGAGGTTTTACAGACTGTATGTTACAAAATGGTGCGGTTAAGGTTTATGCAGTAGACGTGGGAACCAACCAGCTTGCTTGGAAACTTCGGACAGACGAAAGAGTAGTTTCCATGGAAAAAACAAATATTCGTTATGTAACACCAGACCAGATAGAAGATATCATAGAATTTGCATCTATTGATGTGGCATTTATCTCTTTAACCAAAGTCTTGATACCAGTGCGTAATTTATTGATGGATGAGGGAGAAGTGGTATGTTTGATTAAGCCACAATTTGAGGCTGGAAGAGAAAAAGTTGGAAAAAAAGGTGTTGTGCGTGATAAGGGCGTACATATAGAGGTCATTGAACAGGTTACAGAATTTGTAAGACAAATTGGATTTTTGCCCTTGAAACTGGACTATTCTCCAATAAAAGGGCCAGAGGGGAATATTGAATATTTGCTTCACATCAAAAAAACAGGAAGTAACCCAGTTGAAGTGGAGGATGAGATTACAAAAGACTGTATAAAAGTTTGTGTAGAACAGGCACACAGTACGTTGAAGGAGTAGTCATGAAACATTTTTTTATTATCACAAATGGGAGTAAGGATAAGAATTTTGTATCCGCTAAGAAAATAAAAGCATACATAGAACAAAAGGGATGTTTTTGCTCTATTGCCACAGATTATGGTCAAGATGATACCAAGGAATATTCCACGGATATTAAGGAGATACCAGAAAATACCCAGTGTGCAATTATTTTAGGGGGAGATGGAACCATGTTGCAGGCTGCAAATGATCTGGCAACTACCCGGCTGCCGATTTTAGGAGTGAATCTGGGCAATTTGGGATTTTTGGCTGATATTGAAGAAAATCATCTTCTTCCGGCAATAGATAAATTGATCGCAAATCAGTTTGTTTTGGAGGAGCGGATGTTGTTGGAAGGAAGTTATCTGGATGAAAATGGGAAAGAAAAAAAACAACTGGCATTAAATGATATAGTAATAAATAAAGGGCATTATTATCATCTGGTATGTGTGAAGGTTTATATCAATGGAAAGCTTTTGGATTTTTATATTGCAGATGGAGTAGTTATTTCTTCACCAACAGGCTCTACCGGCTATAATCTTTCGGCAGGTGGTCCGGTAATGTTGCCAACTATGGAAGGGATTATTATTACGCCAATATGTCCTCATTCCTTAAATAACCGAAGCTTGGTAGTATCTGCAAAGGATGAAATTATATTGGAAATTGGAAGTGTCAAAGATGAGAAAAAAGATGAAGGAATTCTGATTATTGATGGAATGGTTCAGCGGACTATGTATACAGGAGAAAGCATTTGTATTCGAAAAGCCAAAGAAAATACAAGATTTATCAAGGTAAATGGAGCTAATTTCCTTGAGATATTCCATAATAAATTAGGGATGGGAAAGGATATGAAACTATAGAGAGGGGGGAATATATGAAGGTAAAAAGGCATACGAAGATTATAGAAATTATTAGCAAGTATGATATTGATACACAAGAGGAATTAGCAGAGAGACTATATAAGGCGGGGTTCCGGGTGACACAGGCAACTATATCCCGGGATATCCGGGAGCTAAAACTTACAAAAGTTGCTGGAAATAATGGGAAACAACGGTATGTGATATTAGAGAGTAAAGAGAGCGATTTATATGCAAAATATGTACAGGTTTTAAAAACTGGTTTTTTGTCTATGGATCAGGCACAAAATATTTTAGTGATAAAGACTGTATCCGGTATGGCTATGGCGGTGGCTGCAGCGTTAGATGAACTGCATATCCGTGGTATTGTTGGTTCAATTGCTGGTGATGATACAGTTATGTGTGCAATAAGGGACTCTGAAGAAGTATCCAGAGTAATGGTAAAAATCAAAAAATTGATTATGGAATAACAGTTTAGTCATGATGTATATTCTGGCAAAATATGAATGGCATAACTGTAATGTTAAATTATGGAAAGGTTGGAATTTAAGGATAAGTTAGGGTCTTGCCATAAAAGGAAATAAATGTTAAAATAATAGGGTTGCAGTATCTACTGCAGGTATAAATGATAATTAAGCCAGATGATGTTACAGTTTGTCAGTTTACTGGGGAATGGTAACATTCTTATTTAATAATATGCATAACAAGAAAGGATATCCACGAAAGTGGGGAACGGAGGAAATATGTCAGGACATTCAAAATTTGCAAACATTAAACATAAGAAAGAGAAGAATGATGCAGCAAAAGGAAAGATTTTTACAATTATTGGAAGGGAAATTGCAGTTGCTGTAAAGGAAGGCGGACCAGACCCTGCTAATAATAGCAGATTACGTGACGTGATTGCAAAAGCAAAGGCAAATAATATGCCTAATGATACTATTGACAGAGGAATCAAAAAGGCTGCTGGTGATGCAAATTCTGTAAACTATGAACAGGTTACATACGAGGGCTATGGACCAAATGGAACAGCAATTATTGTAGTGGCACTTACGGATAATAAGAATAGAACTGCTTCTAATGTGCGTAATGCATTTACTAAGGGAAATGGAAATGTAGGTACACAAGGATGTGTGTCTTATATGTTTGATAAAAAAGGGCAGATTATCATTGCTAAGGAAGAATGTGATATGGCAGCAGATGATTTGATGATGCTTGCTTTAGATGCAGGAGCAGAAGACTTTGCAGAAGAAGAAGACAGCTTTGAAGTATTAACCGATCCAGATGATTTTAGTGCAGTAAGAGAAGCATTAGAGAAAGAGAGCATTCCAATGGCTCAGGCTGAGGTTACTATGATTCCTCAAAATTATGTGGAATTAACGGATGAGAAAGATTTAAAGTCCATCCAGAAGACACTTGATTTATTGGATGAGGATGATGATGTACAGGAAGTATATCATAACTGGGATATGCCAGAAGAGTAAAGTTTTATTCTAAAGTAACAGTTTAGGCAGGTCTGCACACTCTGCTGTGCAGACCGTAAAAAAAGAATAAAACAGGATTGGAATTGGGCAATTTACACGCGAAGCCTGCCCAATTCCGTAACAGGTCAGCCTTTGGCTGAACTGTTACATTCTGACTGAAAAAATATTGATTATGGCGGTTACGGAAGCACGAAGTGCGGAGTAATCGCTGTTTTGTTTAAGGATTACCATTTAGCAGAGGCAAACAAAATAGTTACATTTAAGGATACAATTTACAAAAAAGTATAATTAATAAAAGGCAATGTGCCGATAAATATAGAAAGGGATTACTGTAACTTGATTACAAACGGTGTAAACAAAAAGTAGATTCTTATATTTATGTGAGGAGGAGTTTTTATGCGATTTTTTTCAAGTAAAAGGCATAGAAAAAAAATGCAGAAAATACCAGCATATTTCTTACTAGTTCTTGTTTTGACAGTAGGATTGGTGGGAATGAGACTGGGACTGAGTACACAAGCTGCAGAAGAGAATAGTATCTGGTTGGAAAGTAATAATGTAAAATTAGGAAATGAAGTTACTTTAGATGGGTCTACCATTTACCTACAGCTAAAGTCATCTGGTCAACAATATGTATCTGAGAATTATGTAATTCGGTGGGAAATACTTTTGGATGGAAACCAAGTAATTGGATTTTATGATGCTCCCGATCCCGATCAGAAAGTAATGCAGAATTCGGGAACGGCTGCATTTGGTTGCGGTATTAAAGCAAAGAAGTCAGGAACTGCAGAGTTGTTAGTAAGTGTTTTAGATAAAACCAATTCGTCTGTAGGAAATGTTTCGGGTGGTGCGGTAGAAGGAGCATTACAACAAATATCTATAAAAATCCGGGTAGTACTTGGAATTGATACATTTGCCTTTGGAGAGAGTTATCAAAAAGTATATACAACAGATGCAGAAGAGTCTTTGGTGCTTGATGAAAGAGAGCGTGTACCAGTTGAGTTAAACATTGAAGATGTAAAGGAAGCAGAAGTACAGTGTTATTCTTTGGATAAAGATGTAGTTGATATTGAAAGTAATATTGCATCAGATGGTGCATTAACATTTTATGCAGTCGCTAAGGGATGTGGAGAGACCACCATTTATGTGCGGGATAAAGAAGGAAACACGGATTCTGTTCATGTATATGTAATGCCAAAGATTCTCAGTGAAAAGACTGGAGACTATGTTCGAAAAGACAAGGTAACCATACAAAATGGAGATGTTCTTTATTCTAATGCATGCTTTGAAGTAGATGCAAGTAAAGTATTACAGGATAAGATGGTTTGGGTAATCTCTAAATATAATGATAAAAACCAGCCTGAAGTAATTGAAGATTCCTTAGGAAACTTGTCCTCCAGTTTAATAGAAATCACAAGAGAAAGTGTGGACAGACCTGCAAATTTAAAAGTAAATGCAAAAGCAGGGCAATATTTAATTGAACTTTATCCTTATGGAATGTATAAAAATGAAAAAGAGAAACCAATTATCACACCAACCACCATTGATCTTAATGTTTGTGCTAATATGGATAGCAGAGAGATAAACTTAATGGTTGGAGATGAATTTAGTGTTCCAAATGCCATAAACATAACTGCGGAGGATTTTAATGCATGGTTTACACCAATTTATGACCGGGGATTTGGAAGTGAAGGGTATTTAACCCAAGCCAATAGTGAAGGAATCATCCATGCAAATAAGCCAAGCGATCAGTCTAATGAGTATCATAAAGTAACATATACAGCCATAAATGAATATAAAGATAAAGTGAATGCTTTGCTCAAACAACCTATGAACTCACCTTCTGTTACATTTACATTTCGTGTAGTGGATGATCTGCTGCTAAATATGCAAAATGTTAGTCTTGTAGTGGGCGAAGAAGTAACGCTTTACCCTAGCAGACAGGTAGAGAATTATGATGGAGGAGATTATGAATGGACGAGTAGCAACCCTAAATGTGTTACTGTTTCTAAGTCTGGAACTATTAAAGGAATATCAAGAACGACAGAAGATGTAATCATTACCGTTGCCTTAAGATTGAGTGATGGTACGATAAAGAAAGCAACATGTAGAGTAAAAGTAGAAGAAACCATTAAAAATATTTCATTGAGTGATACGAATATTGAACTGTTAGAAGGAAATGTAAAAACGATAACAGCAACGTTTAATCCAGATCGTACAGAAGTTCCACTTCAATGGATGAGTAGTGATACAAATGTATTTAGTATAAATATTTCTACAGACAAAAAAAGTGTTGTAGTGACAGCAAAAAAAGCTGGTACTGCTGTTTTGACTGCATTAAACGAGGATAATTATGTAACAGCAGTTTGTAAAATTACAGTATTGTCCCAGATTACAAAAATTTCCCTGCCTGTGGATCAGATGACAGTGAAGCTGAATAGGGAAGTAATTCGTATGACGGCAAGCTGTACTCCGGCAAATGCATCAAATAACCCTCTTGTGTGGGATTCTTCTGATAAGAGTATCGCTTCTGTAGACGGCAGTGGATTGGTAACATTGAAGAAGGCTGGAAGTACTATTATTACAGTAAAACCATTATATAATACTTCTCCACCAATTATGGCACAATGTATTTTGACAGTACAACAATCTTCTAATGGTATCAGTCTGGATAAAGGTAGTGTGACTTTGGAAAAAGGGCAAACAGTACTTTTAAATACCATTTTGAAGCCTACTAATGCTACTACAACAGTAGCTTGGAAATCTATGGATACAGGAATTGCTACTGTCAATGCAAATGGGTTAATTACAGCAAAGAAAGCAGGAACTACCTATATTGTAGTAACATGTGCGGATGGATATTCTGCAAACTGTAAGGTGATGGTAACACAGCAGGCAGAGAAAATTAAGTTATCTGTAACAAAATTGAGTCTTGGTGTGGGAAACAGTTATAATGTTGGTACCACTATTTCTCCAGCTGATGCAACGGATAAGACAGTAACTTGGACTTCCCAGGATACTTCTGTTGCCAAGGTAACATCAGATGGAAAAATTACCGGTGTAGCAGTAGGTAATACTGTAATAGCTGCAAGAATTAAATCTGGTGAAGTGGCATACATTTCTGTAACAGTTACAGATACACTAAAAGGCATAACATTGGATCAAACTAAGAAGACCTTACAAGCTGGAAAGAGTTTTCTACTTAATGTAATTTATAAACCAGTAAATGCAACAAATCAGAAGGTAACTTGGAGTTCTTCCGATACTTCTATTGCAACAGTGAATGGAATAGGAAAGGTAACAGGGATAAAAGGCGGAACCGCCATGATAACCTGTAAATCCGATGAAGGTGGTTTTACTGCGAATTGTATTGTCACTGTAAAAGAATTAGTTACGAATGTGAATTTAAACAAGACAAGTCAGAGAATGACAGTGGGAGCTACTACTAAACTTACTGCTACAGTTACTTCTGATACTGCCAGCAATAAAAAGGTGAAATGGACAACAAGCAATAAAAAAATTGCAACAGTGAATCAAAGTGGAAAGGTAATCGCAAAGAAACTGGGAAGCTGTACAATTACGGCTACAGCTACTGACGGAAGTGGTGAAAGTGCAAGTTGTAGTATTCGTGTAATTAAAAGGGTAAAAAGTTTAAAAATTAATCATTCTTACCTGAAATTACTTGAAGGAAGAAGTGCAAAGATTAAAACATCTATATCTCCGTCATCAGCTACTATAAAAGGTATCCAATGGAAATCTAGTGATACAAATATAGCAATAGTAAATTCTAACGGTAAGGTAACAGCGATTTCAGCAGGTATTGCGAAAATAACAGCATCTACCACAGATGGAAGCAAATTAGTTGCTACTTGTACAGTTCAGGTAATTAAAGCAGTTCCTGTAACATCAATGACTGTTTCCGCCCAAGATATTACCATGGTAAGGGGAACTTCCCAAAGTGCATCTGTATCCATTAGTCCTACAAATACAACAGATAAGATTACTTATTCTAGTGATAATAAAGCAGTTGCAACAGTAAGTTCAAAGGGAAAGATTACAGCAAAAAGACCTGGGGTAGCAACCATAACCGTTACTAGTAGTAGTGGACAGCAGGTATGTATTAATGTTATGGTAGTAGGCTTAAACAAAACATCTCTCCGGTTACAACAATATGATTCCGATGAATTGTGGGTAGAAGAAGTATCTAATAATGTGAAATGGTCTTCTTCTAATCCGGCAATCGCAAGAGTGAAAAATGGAACAGTAGTTGCCAGAAAAGTGGGAACAGCAACAATAACAGCGACGGTTCGTGGTGTTAAATTAAGATGTACTGTAAAAGTTGTAAGAATATCAAAATAAAAAATATATCTATATAAAAAAATGACAAGAGACTATTCGGGATGGTCTCTTGTCATTTTTTTATATAAGCACTGATAAATGGAGACATTTTTGTAAGCTGTTTGCAAAGATAATGAAAAAACAGAACTAATATTCGAAAAAAAGGCTTGCAATTTGATCCGACCTGTGTTAAGATAAATGCGAACAGATGTTTGAGGGCGTTTTTTGAAATGGAGGAATGGTTTATGTTGATAAGCCTACATGTAAAAAATTTAGCAATTATTGATGAGATAGAAGTGGATTTTCGGGAAGGGTTGAATATTTTAACTGGTGAGACAGGAGCTGGAAAGTCTATTATTATAGGATCTATTAATATGGCATTAGGTGGCAAAGCAACCACTGATATGATACGATCTGGTAAAGATTATGGGTTGGTTGAACTGGTTTTTCAGATGGAAGATGAGAATGTAGTCCATAAGATGAAGCAGTTAGAACTTCCTATGGAAGATGGACAGATTATAATTTCAAGAAAAATTATGAAGAACCGCAGCGTATGTAAAGTGAATGGTGAGACAGTTACTATGGCAATTGTTCGTGAATTGGCAGGAGTACTTATTGATATTCATGGACAACATGAACACCAGTCGTTGTTACATAAGCAGAAGCATTTAGAAATTCTGGATCAATTTGGTAAGGGAGAAACAAGTGAAGAGTTGGATAAGCTTGCTAAATTATACAAAGAATATCAAATGGCGAAACAGGAATATGAAAATAAGAATATCACACAAGAAGACCGAATCCGTGAAGTGTCCTTTATGGAATATGAGAAAAATGAAATTGAACAAGCAAAGATTCGTATTGGAGAAGACGAAGAATTATCATCCCAATATAAAAGATTGTCTAATACCCAGTTGATTGCAGAAGGAATACAAAATGTTTATCAGATCACTGCCAATGGCACATCTTGTGTTAGTGATGAGATTGGACGTGCTGCCAGATATCTGGTTAAAATATCAGATTATGATGAACAGCTAGCTGGTTATCTGGAACAATTACAGAATATTGAAGAGATGTTAGGAGATTTTAATTGTGAAATTAATGAATATAGTTCCCAATTAGAATTTGATGGAGAATCTTTTCAGGAAGTGGAAGAGAGACTCAATATGTATCATGGATTGAAGGCAAAATATGGTGATACAATAGAGGAGATACAAAG
>CAMWUK010000088.1 GCA_947177415.1 uncultured Clostridiaceae bacterium | reverse complement strand
AACATGCAACACGCATCTGGCACGCAAAGTGTGCAATCCCCTCATGAATGAGGGGGTAGGACAGTTGATGTGGGCTTGCCCACTTTGTTTTCGTGGTATCATTTGGTGCCACGATTTTTTTACTTTATAGGAAAGTTCGTCCTATAAAGTAAAAACGCTCCGCTTAGGATGTGCACAGATGCGTAAGGAATATTGTTGCAAAAAACATGCAACACGCATCTGGCACACAAAGTGTGCAATCCCCTCATGAATGAGGGAGTAGGGAAGTTGATGTGGGCTTGCCCAACTTTGTTCTTATGGGAAATAAAAGTGTATTCTAGCTTTCTGGCATCCAGATGATATCACATCAATGCAGTTTTCCGAGAGAATAATGGAAGGATGTGATATTTTATGGCACAAATTAATGTGACAAATTTAACATTTTATTATGAAGGAAGTTTTGACAATATATTTGAAGATGTGTCTTTTTCTATTGATACAGATTGGAAACTGGGATTTATAGGAAGAAATGGCAAAGGAAAAACCACATTTTTAAATTTGCTTTTGGGAAAACAGGAGTATATCGGAACAATCCATACCAGTACAATATTTGACTATTTTCCATATAAGGTAACAAAAAACAATATGGACATCCCAGTGGTGGATTTTATGGATGAGTGGAAAGTAAATTGTGAGCAGTGGAGGGTTATTTGTGAACTTGATAAACTTGGCATGGATGCAGAGATTTTGTATCGTCCTTTTGGAACCTTAAGCCATGGAGAACGGACAAAAGTGATGCTGGCAGTTCTATTTTCCGGTGAAAATGATTTTCTGTTAATTGATGAGCCAACCAATCATTTGGACTGGATGTCCAGAGAAGTAATAAAGAAATATCTGAGTGAAAAGAAAGGTTTTATTCTTGTGTCCCATGACAGGGATCTTTTGGATGCTTGTGTGGATCATGTATTAATCTTAAATAGGGAAAGTATTGAAGTGCAGGCGGGAAATTTTTCCAGTTGGTGGGAAAACAAAAGTAAAAAAGATGCTTTTTCTAAGGGGGAAAATGAAAAGCATTTAAAAGAGATTACAAAGTTAAAACAGGCGGCTGACAGATCGGTAAGATGGGCTGATAAAAACGAAAATACAAAAATAGGTTTTAATCCGAAGAAAGAACCAGACCGTATGATTAACGCCAGATCATACATTGGTGCAAAAACAAAGAAAATGCAGTCAAGAGTGAAATCCTATGAAATGCGTATGAGCAGGGAGATAGAAGAAAAGGAAGGACTACTAAAAGATATAGAAAGTCCAGTAGAGCTTAAAATGATGCCTTTGACACATCATAAGAACATTCTGGTATCCGTAAAGGAATATGGACTCAGGTATGCCAATACAGATAAATGGCTATTGGAAAATATTTCATTTCAAATCAGCAGTGGTGAAAGAATATTTATCAATGGGACAAATGGCTGTGGAAAATCCAGTTTAATCCAGGCTATTTTAGGACATTCTATTCATAAGGACTTTGAAGAAAATAAACTTGTACAAGGGATTTTGCAAGAGCAGGGATACTTAGAAACTGCTACAGGGCTTGTTATCTCTTATATCAATCAGGATACTTCGTTTTTAAAGGGCAGTATTAAAGCATTTTGTAAGGACAATGAATTATCTGAAAGTTTATTTTGTGCATTGCTTAGACAGCTTGGTATGGAGAGGGTACAATTTGAGAAAAATATGGAAGACTATTCAGAAGGGCAGAAAAAGAAGATTCTAATTGGTGCAAGTCTTATGACACCAGCCCATTTGTATATATGGGATGAACCTCTTAACTATATTGATGTATTTTCAAGGATGCAGATTGAAAAACTTCTTCTTACTTATAAACCAACTATGCTGATTGTGGAGCATGATGTGAGATTTCGTCAGCAGATAGCAACAAAAATAATTGATTGTAACTGTTCAGGTACTGAACAGATATAATTGATTTATAAATCAAACACAATAGATATCCTCAAATCATGATATATGATGATTTGAGGATTTTTTCAGTCTTATCTAAAAGAGGAAAAGTAACAAATATTTTTTACATAAAATTTTAAATTCCTATTGACATATAGGAATTGTAGGAATATAATCTAATAAAATAGAATAAATAATGTAACTATTCAGGTAGAAACACGCATTTACTGCATGTTTCGTAAGAAAAAGTAAATTATGTAATGTTTAAGCCCCTTCGCCGAAGGCGAATATTTATGGGCTTAAATGTAACTGTTCATGGTTCTGAACAGTTACTAAATAATAGGTAACGGTACATAAGGTATAAAATAAGCAAATAAATATGAAAGGAGAATATTATGTCAAATATTTATAGAGGAACACTCGGATTAATTGGAAACACCCCATTGGTAGAAACAGTAAATATAGAAAAAGAATTAAAATTGGAAGCAACACTTCTGGCAAAGCTGGAGTATTTTAACCCCGCAGGGAGTGTGAAAGACAGAATTGCAAAGGCAATGATTGAGGATGCAGAAGAAAAGGGTATATTAAATAAGAATTCAGTGATTATAGAACCTACTTCAGGAAATACAGGGATTGGTCTTGCATCCATCGCTGCAGCGAAAGGATACCGGGTTATTCTTACTATGCCAGAAACAATGAGTGTAGAGAGAAGAAATATTTTGAAGGCTTATGGTGCTGAACTAGTGTTGACAGAGGGCACAAAAGGAATGAAAGGTGCTATTACAAAAGCGGAAGAGCTTGCAAAAGAAATACCAGGAGGTTTCATTCCAGGGCAGTTTGCGAATCCAGCGAATCCAGCAATCCATAGAAGAACCACAGGACCTGAAATCTGGAAGGATACAGATGGAAAAGTCGATTACTTTATAGCAGGAGTAGGAACTGGAGGGACACTAACAGGTGTTGGTGAGTATTTGAAAGAACAGAATCCAGATGTGAAGATTGTAGCTGTGGAACCCACAGGTTCTCCAGTACTCTCCGAAGGAAAAGGTGGTCCACATAAGATTCAGGGGATTGGAGCGGGATTTGTACCAGATGTTTTGAATACAGATATTTATGATGAGATTATTAAGGTAGAAAATGAAGATGCATTTGCAACAGGTAAGTTGATAGCGAAAAAAGAAGGCGTGTTGGTAGGTATCTCTTCTGGTGCTGCATTATATGCAGCAATACAAATTGCAAAACGCCCTGAGAATAAAGGCAAAACTATTGTGGCATTGCTTCCTGATACTGGTGACAGATATTATTCCACACCACTTTTTGTAGAATAGAGGTAACTATTCAGGTAGAAACACGCATTTACTTTGCGTGTGACCTGAGAAAAATGAAAGTTGATTGCTACGTGCTACGCACTCCCGCAATCACCAACTGTATTCGTATTCTGGGCTGCCGCCCTACATACTCATACAGTTTAGCCAGCCAAATGGCTATATTTCTTTACAAGCAAGCTTGCACGAAATATAGCCGTTTGTCAGGACTTTCATAGTAAATTTTGATTGTTCTAAGCCCTTCGCCGAAGGCGAATTATTATGGGCTTAGAACGTAACTGTTCATGGTTCTGAACAGTTACGAATAGAGGATTCAGAAAGAGTGATACAGAGATGAGTTTAGATTTTAGAAATCCTGATATAGGGAAATATATGTTGAAAGGAAATTTTGGCTTAGAGAAAGAATGTCTTAGGGTGACACCAGATGGTTTTCTGGCACACACAGAACATCCTTTTATCAATAATCCCAATATAGAACGAGATTTTTGTGAGAATCAGGTAGAATTGATTACGGATGTATCAGACAGTATAGATGAAGTCTTTGAAGAACTTGCACTTCTTCAAAAAAAAGCAGTAAAAACTTTGCAGAATTTGGAAACCGGAAAAGAGCTGTTGTGGCCTTTTTCAAATCCGCCATACATATTGGGGGAACAGGATATTCCCATAGCGAATTATAAAGGGACACATATAGGAAAAGAATTGTATCGGGAATATTTGGCCCAAAAGTATGGAAAGAAAAAGATGCTCTTTTCTGGTATTCATTTTAATTTTTCATTTTCCAAGGAGCTTATGGAAAAGGGATACAGAGAAAGTAATTTACCTTCCCTAAAAGAGTATAAGAATAAAATTTATTTGGAGCTGGCAAAAAAGATTACAAAATATAGTTGGTTGATTGTATATCTGACAGCGGCAAGTCCTGTTATGGATGGCTCTTTTTTTCGTGATGAAGATAAGGGAAAAGTGGTGCTGAAGAATTTGGCATCACCTCGTTGCAGTAAGATTGGATATTGGAATGATTTTATTCCATTGCTGGATTATGATACTATGCAAAGTTACATTAGGAGCATTGAAGCGTATGTGGAACAAGGACAGCTAAAAGAAGCAATGGAACTTTATTATCCTGTCAGACTCAAGCCGGCAGGCGAAAATTCACTGGAAAATTTGAAAAAGTCAGGAGTAAACCATATAGAACTACGTATGCTGGATCTTAATCCTCTGGAATCTGTGGGAATTGGAAAAACGGATTTGAAATTCCTCCATCTTTTTATTGTATACCTCATGTTTCTGAAAGATGAAGATTTTTCACATTTAGAACAAACGATGGCAATTAAAAATGAAAAAAGAGCAGCAAAATATGAGGAACAGAGTATATGGATTGAAACTGGATGGAATACCACACTTCCCGTCCGGCAAGCTGTTTTAGATGTATTGGACTCTATGGAACATTTCTTTGAGAGTTTTGGCAAAATGGAATTTTTAGAAGTTATTTGTTTTCAGCGGGAAAAAATATTATATCCTCAAAAAAGGTATGCAGTGCAGGTGAAAGAGAAGTTTCAGGAGGATTATGTGAAACAGGGGGTTATGCTGGCAGAAAAGTATGCTTATGAATTGGGGCAATAGATGGAGAGGTACAATACAAAATGAAGGTTGAGAAAGGAGATTTCCTATGTGCGAGATATTTGGAATCAGTTCAAAGGAAAGTTGCCAGATTAATGGTTATCTAAAAGAATTTTTTACTCACAGCAATGCACATCCTCATGGGTGGGGGATTGCCTGTATGGAGGACAATGAGGTCTTCATAGAAAAAGAACCCATTCAGGCAACAAAAAGTAATTATCTGAAGGAAAGACTTTCTGTACCAGTCAAGGTCCGGACGGCTCTGGCTCATATCCGTTATGCAACCATAGGTAATGTTGAGTATAAGAACTGCCATCCTTATAGTATGAAAGATAAGGGAGGCAGACGATGGACACTGATTCATAATGGCACAATTTTTGAATATCAGCCTCTGAACAAATATGCAAATATACAAAATGGTGATACAGACAGCGAAAGAATTTTACTTTACCTTGTAGATCAGGTTAACCAGCGTGAAAGACAATTACAGAGAAAGATGAATGAGGAAGAAAGATTTCATCTGTTGGACTCTATAATTATTGAAATGTCAAAAGGAAATAAACTGAATTTGCTGTTGTATGATGGTGAACTGTTGTATGTACATACAAATTATGAAAAATCTCTCTACGAACTGGAAAAAGAGGAACATACACTTTTTTCTACATCTCCTTTGGACAAGGAGGAATGGCATGAGGTTGTATTTACAACTCTTTTGGCATACCATCAAGGGAAAAGAATTTTTAGTGGTACCAACCATGGTAATGAGTATATAGATAATGAAGAAAACCTAAAATTTTTATATAGTATTTTTTCAGATTTGTAAACTTTACAAACCATCTTATCAGTGTCGGTGTGAACAGTAACGGAAATGATTTCAAAGGAAAAGAGGCAGGTAGATGAATCAAGGATTTGTAAGGCAGCAGTTATATCAGAAGTATATTGCACCTACGAAGGAAAAACGGAAGAATTATATAGGAATTGAGATAGAGATGCCAATTATTAATATGGAAAAGAAAGCAGTTGATTTTTGTGTGGTACATAAAGTAACTGCCCGGTTTAAGGAATACTTTAGTTTTCAGGAAGCTGCCAAAGACGAGAACGGAAATATTTATTCTATTTCAGACAAAGTGTATGGAGACATTCTGTCCTATGATTGTTCCTATAATAATCTGGAGTTGTCATTAGGAAGAGAAAAGGAATTATTTGCCATTCAACATCGTTTTTTGACGTATTATGAATTTTTACAAAAAGAATTTGGAAAATATGATTATACATTAACTGGAATGGGAGTGAATCCATATCGAATTTACAATCATAATGTACCCATTCCAAATGGACGGTACAGGATGTTATTTCATCACTTAAATTCTTACAAAAGATATGATTTACCAATGTTTTTTCATAAATATCCAGAGTTTGGGACATTTTCCAGTGCTTCGCAGGTTCAATTGGATGTGAATTATGAGGAGCTACTGACAACAATTCGTGCTTTTACTATGGTAGAACCTATAAAAGCGTTGCTATTCTCTAATTCTGTTCTTCTTGATGAACAGGAAGAATTGTTATGTTGCAGGGACATGTTTTGGGAAAACAGCACACATGGTATTAATCCGCATAATATTGGTATGTTCGATTGTAGCATTGACAGCGAAGAAGAATTGATTTCCTATATAGCATCCACAAGTATTTACTGTGTGGAAAGAGAAGAAAGATATATTAATTTCCCACCAATTAAAATTATGGAGTATTTTAATAGTAAATATGTGGAAGGAGAATACTATGAAAATGGAACATATAAAAAAATTCAAGTGATACCACAAATTGAAGATCTCCAATATCTGCGTACTTTTAAATTTGAGGACTTGACTTTTCGCGGAACTATTGAATTTCGCAGTGTTTGCTGTCAGCCAATCAGAGACTGTATGACAGTGGCTGCGTTCCATTTGGGTCTAAAAAATCAATTGGAAAAATTGAATGAGCTGTTGACCAAAGATTACATAATTTATCATCAAGGATACACTGCAAGTGAGTTAAGAAAGATGTTTTTGTGTGATAAATTGCCGGAATTTGTAGATAAGGAAAATTTGTATGAACTTGTCAGAAAGGTTCTTGAGATTGCAAAAGAGGGACTGGAAAAACGAGGATACGGTGAGGAATGCTTACTAGAGCCTTTATTTAAAAGGGCATTAAATCAGACAAACCCTGCGAAAAAGGTATTGGACTTAAGAAAACAGGGTGTAGACATACAGAATATTATTTTAGATTACGGACAACCTATTTAAGAGAGAATTTTACTTCTCTAAAATACGAAAAGGACACTTCTTGATATGAAGTGTCCTTTTCTGTTCACAGGTAGTACTTTATTAGCAATGATAGGGATTGTAAAAAAAGGTAGAAAGAATTATAATTGAACTACATTACTAGAAATGGAGGAGTTTTTATGAAAAGTTTTAAAGTTTTATTATCATTACTTGTAATCTTATTTCTTTCTGTTGTTTCAGGATGTAAGAGTGGAGATAACAGTCAAGAAGCGGAATTAGGGAAACAGATTGAAGAATTACAAAAACAAGTTGATGATCTAAAAAATGGGCAGGCAATCCCTCCTGCGGACAATGTTGAAAATGCAGGAATTGTTGAACAATCTGCAGATGTGAAGCCAATTGCTACAAATACAGTTTCTGATACGGTTGAATCTCTAAGTAAGGATGTGGATAAAGTAACTACAAAGGTTGATTCTGTTACCGTACCTAAAGACGAAAACGAAAAAAGAACAAAATTTTATACCCTCAAGGACGAACTGGATTCTGTGGAAGACCGGATAGATGCTTATGATGATTATATCGAATCCCAGCAGAAGAGTGGAAGCCTTTCTAATGAGGATTATAAGAAACAGGAACAGTTATTGGATGATTTAGAAAACAAGTTGGATGCATCAGAAGATAAGTTAGAGAAAAACTTTGGTATTTATGATTGAGTGAATAATCTAATTCTTTGAGAAGGGACTTTCTGTTTTGGAAGGTCTCTTTTATGCATTGTGGTTTATTTTTATCAATATTATAATAACAAAAAACATAATATGGAGGAAAAACATGATTAAGAAAACAATTCATAACTTCAACTTGTTACAAATTTGCCAATCAGGGCAATGCTTTCGTATGTTTCAAGAGAGTGACAATACATATAGTGTTATTGCAGGCACAAAATATTTAGAGATAGAACAACATGGAAATTCCGTTATTTTTCATTGTGATGAGGAAGAATTTGCGGGCTTTTGGATGGAATATTTTGACTTAGAAAATGATTATAGTGTATATATGGAGCAAATTAATCCTAGGGATTCCTATCTCCTTCATGCAACAGCTTTTGGTTCAGGTATTCGGATATTACGGCAGGACTTGTGGGAAATGATAGTTTCTTTTTTGATTTCCCAACAAAATAATATCACCCGGATACGGCGGTGTATTCAAAATATTTGCACATGTTATGGAGAAAAACAGATAAATGCTTATGGTAAGACCTATTATGCATTTCCAACTCCCCAAGCTTTAGCAGAGTTAGAGGAGGATGCTTTGAAGGAATGTAATCTTGGGTACCGCAGTAAATATGTAGTCCGCACTGCCAAAAGCATAGTTTCTGGAGAACTGGATTTGGATGAGGTTCGCAGAATGCCTTATAAGAAAGCAAAGGAAGAATTAATGAAATTATTTGGGGTAGGCGAAAAGGTGGCAGACTGTATTTGTCTTTTTGCTTTGCACCATTTACAGGCATTTCCAATCGACACCCATATCAGCCAAGCATTAGAAAAACATTATAAGAGAGGTTTTCCTAACCGCAGATATAATGGGTATCAAGGGGTAATACAGCAGTATATATTTTATTATGAATTGTTTGGAGAAAAGACAGAGAAGGATTGATAGATTTATAATAAATACAATAATATTGCCTAATTCCAATCCTGTTTTAGTCTTTTTTACAGTATTTAAAGCAGAGTGTGCAAGACCTGCCTGAACTGTTACAAGTAATCTGTTTTTTGCAAAAATTGCCTCTAAAAGAACCAAAATGGCCTGAAAGGTTGTACGGATATAAGAAAAATGTTATTCTTAATAAAAATGGACATTACTACATACCAATTATGTGATGAATACTGTAAAAAAGAGGAAGGAGCTGTTTATATGGGAACAGAAAAAGAAAACAAGGAATTATGGAAAGAAGTATTCCATGATTTTATCAAAGAAGGCGATATGCCTCAGGAAATCATCCAAAAATATCAAAGAAAAGTGCCGGAAGAAGTTCTGTATCTGTGGGGGAATTATGGATGCGGCTCTTTCTGCAATGGATTTTTTAAGGTAATTAATCCAGAGGAATATAAAGATATATTCAATAAATTGGTGGATTATCTGGATCCTATTGTACCTATTCTGGTCACTGGGATGGGAGATATCTATGCATCTGAATACGGGAAAGATGATAAGTTTCACATAGAAATATACAGACCTCGTTATAACGACTTTGGTTTCCTGTCAGGCGGATTGCTGGACATGGCAAAGATATACAATGAAAGGATTAGGGAACACTGTTTTTGTATTCGTGCATACGAGGAGGCAATAGAGAGATATGGAATACCTGCCTATGAAAATTGTTTTGCATATACAATTCCTCTTGTACGGGGCGGATATGAAGATGTAGAGCATATAGAGAGCCTTCCGGTAAAGGAGTTTCTTGAAGATATGTATCAGTTGCATGGACAGTATAGCTGGGATAGTACATATGCACCAATTTCTAAGAAAGATAAAGATTTTACATACGAGATACATCCTGATACCATTAACATTACCAAAAGTGCTATATTTATAGGAGAAAAACAATTTCCGGCACCATTAGATACAGATAAAATTGGGGAGTATGTAAAAGAAAAAGGCATCAAAGGAATTGATGCAAGGGAAAAAGAGGGAAGGTTATTCATCAGTTTTGGATTATCGGATTGTGAAAGTTATGGAGGTACCCTTCTTGTGGAGGGAGAACCATGGGTTTATGCCAAAAGGAAACCGGCATCTGACACAACCCAGAAACAAATGCTTGACCAATACCAAATTGAATATTGGCTAAAGAGCAGAACCCTTCTTGATTGGGTTTATATAACGGCTTTTGACGAAAAACGATATAAAGCTATGGTAGAAAAATATAAAATTCCTAAATTAACAGAAGAGGTATTGGAATTTAAGGATTTTAATTTTAAACTGATGGTGATTCAAAATTTAATGTATGAACAGAAAGTATTACCGGAATTTAATCTTGAAGAATTTGCAGAACAGTGTAAAAACGAGATTGATTTGCAGTCTGAGGAACCAATCAGCGAAGTAGTTAGATATTTTAAAAAACTTCCTATTCCAAAATCAATGGCAGAATCTGTTACAGAATTAAATGCAGATGGAGGAGACGAAATCTATCTCCAGATTTCTCCCGGATGGGATGGGGAGGAAGATTGGTATGTTGTAAAGAAAGCGGTTGATGTGTCACAATTTCCAAATCTAAAAAAAGTAGATGATGAATTTTTTACAAAGAAAGCACAGAAAGAATTAAAAGCATATTTAGAACAACTTTAATAAAGTTAGTCCAAATAATGAAAGTCGTGAAACAAGAAATTATGTTTGTTTGACGACTTTCGTTTTTTACAAAACATGCGGTAAATGTATGTTTCTACCTAAATAGTTACAGTATCTTACAAAATTGTCACTTTATTATTCACCACAAAGTCATGTTACATCTGTATAATTATCTATATCAAAAAAAGATGCATTATGAATTGGAGGAATTGAGATTATGGAAATTCTTAGATGTGAAGATCTATGTAAAACTTATGGAGAAAAGGATACTTGTGTGAAAGCATTGGATCATGTTTCATTTAGTGTGGAAAAAGGAGAGTTTGTATCTATTGTAGGACCTTCCGGCAGTGGAAAGTCTACGCTTTTACATATCCTTGGGGGAGTTGACAAACCAACCAGTGGAAAGGTATTGATTGGTGGAACGGATATTCATGCTTTAAAGGAAGATAAACTTGCAATCTTCCGCAGAAGACAGATTGGACTGATTTATCAGTTTTACAATTTATTACCTGTTTTGAATGTGGACGAAAATATTGTACTTCCCCATTTGCTGGATGGCAGGGCTATGGACAAAGAACGTCTGGACAAGATTGTAGGAGAGATGGGATTGTCAGACAGAAGGAACAATTTGCCAAGCCAGCTTTCCGGTGGACAGCAGCAGCGTGTATCCATAGGCAGGGCATTATTTAACCATCCTGCAATTGTGCTTGCAGATGAGCCAACTGGAAATCTGGATCGGAAAAATGGAGCAGAAATTATTCATTTATTAAAGGAATCCAATCGCAGCCAGAAGCAGACCTTGATTCTGATTACCCATGACGAAAGCATTGCCCTGCAGGCAGACCGCATGATTTGTATGGAAGATGGAAAGATTACAAGAGATGAGCGGATTCGTGTTATGGGAGGTGATGTACAATGAGAAAAAATATTGTATATTATGTAACCAAACAATATATGAAAATGAATAAGAAGCGGACATTTACGACTTTTTTAGGTATTGTTTTTATGGTTCTTCTTATGACTTGTGTTTTTGTTGGCAAAGATACTGCAATTGATTATATGCAACAAGTGGGTTCGCTAAAAGAAGGAAAATGGCATATTGGTTTGTATGATATTACCAAGAAGGAACAAGAAGAGGTAGAAAAGCTGGCAGAAGTAGAGAAAACAGCAGTATCTGTAAACTATGGATGTACAGAGTTTGCACAATCTGCAAATGAAAGCCGGCCATACCTCAATGTAAAAGGTTATCAGGAAGAATGTTTTGATTGGATGAACATAAAGCTAAAAAGTGGAAGACTTCCGGAAAATGCAAATGAAGTGGTACTTAGTGATGCAGTTATGGCAGATGGTGCAAGTATTACAGTGGGTGATACGATAAAGACAGAATATTTTAAACGATCCATCACAGGTATTAATAAAGAAATTGCAGGTACTGAATTTCCAGCCTATAATATTCATTTAGAATATGGAAAAACAGTGGATGTTCCCCAGGATTTTCCATATTATGGGGAAAATGACGACTTTACAGTAAACAGAAATTTTTCAGGAAAGAAACAGGAACTAACTGTAGTTGGAATTATGGAAACTCCTAATTATGAATCACCATATGCGGCAGGTTATACAGCAATAACTATGTTAGGTGAAAAAGAAATCAAAGGGCTTGACCAGTTTAATCTCTCCATAATACTGGACTTAGAAAAACTTTCACGGTCCTATGAATCGGTATTCATGGAAATTGCGGGGGAACGTGAGATTGATTTCAATAATTATATACTTGGATTTTCAGGACAATCATCAGATTCTGTAATAAATGTACTAGTCTTCTTTCTGACAGTATTTTTTGTTGTACTTATTATGTTTTGTTCAATAATTTTAATTTATAATGTATTTAATATGTCTTTTGAAGAAAGAAGCCGTTATCTTGGTATGTTATCCTCTATAGGAGCCACTGGAAGGCAGAAGAGAAGCAGCATTTATTATGAAGCATTTTATCTGCTTATATTTGCATTGCCGGCAGGAATTCTTTGTGGTTTTGGTATTATAAAGCTGGGAATGATGGCGATACAACCATTTTTTGGAAAGATAATGATGTTGGAACAATATATAGAAAATACCAGTGTAAAGCTTAAGATATCCTGGGAAGCAATTATGGCAATTGTAGTAATAAGTATTCTTACGGTTCTGGTTTCTGCATATTTTCCTGCAAGGAAGATTGGGAAAATAGGATCTATTGAATGTATCCGGGGGAATACAGAAAAAAAATCCAGACAGTACAAAATGAATAGATCTATGGTGAAACCTGGAAATGTAGAAGGAATGCTTGCAGGAAATACCCTGAAACGGCAGACTAAGAAGACAAGAGCTATTACAGCGGCATCTGTTACCTTTATTGTTATCATGATTGTAACAGCTTTTGGTGGTTCTGCTATTAAAAAAGCAGTGGAGGAGAAATTGGGTTCTGCTGATATAAGCACCAATTTAGAAAATTGGGATTATTATCTTGCAGCAAACCATATAGAAAAATACGAGAGTCTGAAGCAGGAGATTGAACAGGCAGAAGGGATTGCCGAAACCAGGGAATGGTGTGAGGGAATGTTTGTAGGGTATGTTCCTCCGGATTGTTATAGCAAGGAATACTGGAAAGATCTTCATGAGATTTATAATCTATATAATCATAAAAAATTGAGCGATAATGAGTTTAATAAAATGCGGTATATTGATATGGATATATGTGTTCTTGGTGTAGATGCCGAGACATTAAAGGAAGTTGCAAAAGCAACAGGTTCAGACCTGGAAATTTTAGAAAATACAGACAAACCTGCTGCTATTGTAATGCAAGAAGGGGTTCTTTCTACAGAAAAAGTAAAAATCCTTGGTATGGAACCTGAAAAAAACCGGTTTTATGATGTGAAACAGATGACAGATAAAAAGATTGGAGAAAGCCTTCCTATACAAATTTATTCTAAAAAGGAGGATAAAGAAATTTCCTTTCCTATACAAGTTGCCGGATACGCTAATAATAAGCAACTAAAGGAATTTGTTTCTTTTCATAGCAAGTATTTGTGGCTGATAGTTAGTGTGGACACTGCAAAAGAGATAGGTCAGATTACACAAGATTCAGATGGAATAGAGAAGATGGTACCATTCTTGTATATTAAAACAACAGAAAAAAATTTGAAAGTTTTAGATAAACTATCAGAATTGAGTGAGAATGATGAAGATGTTACTGTAAGCAGAACGGATTATCAGGCATCATATAAAGATGCGATTATTGGGATTGTGTATGTTTTGCTAAGCTGTTTTGTAGTATTAACATCTGCAATATGCATACTCAATTTGTTTAATTCTATCCGCAGCCGGATAAATGGCAGAGATAGAGAATTTGCAATTATGGAGTCAGTTGGTATGACAAAGAAACAGATTGAAAAGATGCTTCTATATGAAAATGTGGGAATTGTTTTAAAAAGTATCTTATATGCCGGGGTTATTGCATTTCCTCTAATGTATGTGATACAATATGGAATCATTAAGATATTTGGATTAATAGCATTGAAGCTTCCGTGGTTTTTGATGGTAGCTGCAATTTTGATTACTATTTTGGTGGTGGCTGTTTTAACAAAATATTGTTATCGGAAGGAAAAGCATGAAAACATAATGGAAAGAATACGGAATGAAAATGTATAGTTATATGGAAAAAGTAAGAATTAAGTCCAAGGCTTGTGGAAGGGGAGCTTTGGACTTAAAATGTAATGGAATATTGCAAGAATATCATTAAAGCTGTCGAAATGACACAAGAGGTTGTGACGAAATCAACATTCTTACTAAATTGTCACTTTATGATTCACCACAAAGTCATAATACATCTGTATAATTATCTATATCAACAAACAACAGATTTATTTGAATTGGAGGAATTGAGATTATGGAAATTCTTAGATGTGAAGATCTATGTAAAACTTATGGAGAAAAGGATACTTGTGTGAAAGCATTGGATCATGTTTCATTTAGTGTGGAAAAAGGAGAGTTTGTATCTATTGTAGGACCTTCCGGCAGTGGAAAGTCTACGCTTTTACATATCCTTGGGGGAGTTGACAAACCAACCAGTGGAAAGGTATTGATTGGTGGAACGGATATTCATGCTTTAAAGGAAGATAAACTTGCAATCTTCCGCAGAAGACAGATTGGACTGATTTATCAGTTTTACAATTTATTACCTGTTTTGAATGTGGACGAAAATATTGTACTTCCCCATTTGCTGGATGGCAGGGCTATGGACAAAGAACGTCTGGACAAGATTGTAGGAGAGATGGGATTGTCAGACAGAAGGAACAATTTGCCAAGCCAGCTTTCCGGTGGACAGCAGCAGCGTGTATCCATAGGCAGGGCATTATTTAACCATCCTGCAATTGTGCTTGCAGATGAGCCAACTGGAAATCTGGATCGGAAAAATGGAGCAGAAATTATTCATTTATTAAAGGAATCCAATCGCAGCCAGAAGCAGACCTTGATTCTGATTACCCATGACGAAAGCATTGCCCTGCAGGCAGACCGCATGATTTGTATGGAAGATGGAAAGATTACAAAAGATGAGCGGATTCGTGTTATGGGAGGTGATGTACAATGAGGAAAAATATTGTATATTATGTGACCAGACAATATATGAAAATGAATAAGAAACGGACATTTACGACTTTTTTAGGCATTGTTTTTATGGTTCTTCTTATGACTTGTGTTTTTGTTGGCAAGGATACAGCAATTGAGTATATGGAGCAAGTGGCAACCCAAAAGGATGGAAAATGGCATATTGGTTTGTATGATATTACCAAGAAAGAACAAGAAGAGGTAGAGAAGTTAACAGAAGTAGAGCAGACAGCAGTATCTGTAAACTATGGATTTACACAGTTTGCACAATCTGCAAATAAGAGCCGGCCATATCTGAATGTAAAAGGTTATCAGGAAGAAATGTTTTGATTGGATGAACATAAAGCTAAAAAGCGGAAGACTGCCGGAAAATGCAAATGAAGTGGTACTTAGTGATGCAGTTATGGCAGATGGTGCAAGTATTACAGTGGGTGATATCATAGAGAGTGAATATTTTACAAGATCTATTACCGGAATTAATAAAAACAGAGAAGATACCATATTTCCGCTTTACAATATTGTTCTAAAGTATGGAGAGACAGTGGAGGTTCCACAAGATTTTCCGTATTATGAGGAGAATGACAGTTTTAGGGAAAATAAAGATTATTCCGGGAAAAAACAAAAACTAACAGTAGTTGGTATCATAGAAGCTCCTTACTATGAAAAGATAGCATCAGCAGCTTATACAGCAATAACTATGTTAGACGGGAATGGAATTACTGCTCATGATAAATTTAATTTGTCAGTAAAAGTGAATATGGAAAAATATTCATTAGCATCCCAGTCAGCATTTCAGGATATTGTTGGAGAACGTGAGATAGTTTATAATGATTATGTGTTCGCATTTTCGGGAAAATCGTCTGATTCTACTATAAATATTCTGGTTATAGCTTTAACAGTATTTTTTGTTGTGCTTATTATGTTTGTCTCTGTGTTTTTAATTTATAATGTGTTTAACATGTCTTTTGATGAAAGAAGCCGTTATCTTGGCATGTTATCTTCTATAGGGGCAACTGGAAGACAGAAGAAGAGCAGTATTTATTATGAAGCATTTTATCTGCTTGTATTTGCACTGCCGGCAGGAATACTTTCGGGGTTAGGTATTGTAAAACTGGGAATGATGGCGATACAACCATTCATTGGAGAAATGATGAGTTTAAGTCAATATATAGAAGGTAGTAGTGCAATGCTTATAATATCATGGAAAGCAATTGTGGCAATTGTGGTAGTAAGTACAATTACTGTTTTAATTTCTGCTTATTTTCCGGCAAGGAAAGTAGGGAAAATAGGTTCCATTGAGTGTATCAGAGGGAATATAAAGAAAAAGACCAAACAATATAAAACAAATAAATCTATAACAAAACATGGAAGTGCAGAGAAGATGCTTGCGGGAAATACCCTAAAAAGGCAGTCTAAGAAAACAAGATCCATTACAGCCGCATCTGTTACCTTCATTGTTATTGTGATTGTAGCAGCTTTTGGGAGTTCGGTTATTGAAAAAGTAGTGGAGAAGAAGTTGGATAATGAGGATGTAAAACCAAATGTGGAGAAGTGGGATTACAGTTTTTCAATGGCAGATAGAAAAGAAAATGAGAGCATAAGACAAGAGATTAGGCAGGCAGAAGGAATTGCTGAAACCGCAGAGTGGTATTATGGAGCCTATGGAGCGACTGTGCCTAAAGACTGTTATAGTAAGGAATATTGGGAAGATGTCCATGAAATTTATAATAATTATTATCAAGAATTGTATAATAGGAAGTTAAGTGACAAAGAGTTTAATGAAATAATATCAGATGAGATCCATCACATATGTTTTATAGGGTTAGATGCTAAGACACTGAAAGAAGTTGCAAAGGCAACAGGAACAGATATACAGACTCTGGAAAATACAGATCAGCCTGCTGCAATTGTAGTGCAGGAGGGAGCAGTTTCAACAGATCAAATAGGGATGGAAAATATAAAGCTTAAAAGATCCCGCTTTTATGATGTGAAACAGATGACAGACAAAAAGATTGGAGAAAGCCTTCCAGTGGAACTTTACTCTGAAAAGGAGGACAAAATAAGTTCTTTTCCTATTCAGATTGCCGGATATGCTGTTAACAAGCAAATCGATAAATTTATATCCATTCGTAGTGGGGATTTATATGTGTTTGTTAGTGCAGATATAGCAAAACAGATTAGTAAGCTTACACAATACCAAGATGGAACAAGTATGATGGTGCCAATTATATATATCAAAACAGAAGGGGAAAATGTAGAAATTATAGATAGATTACAGAATTTAAGTGAAATGGGGAGAGAATATTTATTTATGAAAGCAGATTATACGAACACATTAAGAAATGCAATTATTGGAATTGTACATGTTCTGCTAATTTGTTTTGTGTTGTTAACGTCTGTGATATGTATGTTGAATATGTTCAATTCTATCCGTAGCAGAGTGGATGGAAAAGCCCGGGAATTTGCAATTATGGAGTCAATTGGCATGACAAAGAAGCAAATGGCAAAGATGCTTTTATATGAAAGTGTGGGAATTGTAATAAAAAGTATCTTATATGCAGGATTTGTTGCATTCCCATTGATGTATATGATACAATATGGGATGATTAAGATGTTTGGAACAGTAACAATGGAGTTTCCGTGGATTCAGATGATAGTTGCTATTTTATTTACTATTCTGGCAGTTGTTGGTTTGACTAAATATAGTTTTAAAAAGGAAAAGTACGAAAATATAATGGAGAGAATCCGGAATGAAAATGTATAGTTTTTTACAAGGATAGATGGAGGAAATCATGATAGTTCTAATTGTGGAAGATGATGCAATGATTTTAGAAGGGCTTAAATATTCCCTGATGCAGGAAGGATATGAGGTAGTAACAGCAGGAACTATGAAAGAGGCAATGGACAGAATCCATAGCGGAGGGCATTTTGATATATGCCTGCTTGATATTATGCTGCCGGATGGAAATGGATATGAAATATGTAGGGAGATACGAAAAAATAGTGATGTTCCAATTTTATTTTTAACAGCATGTGATGATGAGGTCAATACAGTTATGGCATTAGAACAAGGGGCAGATGACTATATTCCCAAACCTTTCCGCATCAGGGAACTGCTTGCAAGGATGAAAGCTATTTTAAGGCGTACTTCTGGTAAGGGAAAAATAGACAACAATATTGTTACAGTCGGAAACAATCAGGTGAATTTACACACTGGAAAAATATACTGTGGAAATGACGAGATTATCTTGACAGCAATGGAATATAAGTTATTGTTAGTTTTTTTGAACCACCGTGGGCAGACTTTATCCAGAAAACAGATATTAGAATGCATTTGGGATGATGTGGGAGATTTTGTGAATGATAATACCTTAAGTGTTTATATGAAAAGGTTAAGAAAAAAACTGGGTGATACAGAAGATAACCAGATTATTAAAACTGTCCGTGGTTTGGGGTATCGTATGGAAAAGTGATAGGTAACTGTTCATGGTTCTGAACAGTTACAGTGATAGAAAATGGAGAAAAAAGATGGAGATTATCATACAATTTGTCAGCATTTTCATAGCAGGGATTTTATGTTTCGTTGTAAGAGATACCCAAAGTATATGTTATATTTTAGCCGCATGTATTTTGGTTTTAGTTGCCATCTCTAGTGTTTATCACAGATTACAGGAAAAGAGATTAGAGGATCTTATCTTGTATCTGATGAAGGTACAGGACAGACTTGAACTTCCCAATATTGAAAAGTATAATGAAGGCAAGATTGGTATTTTACAAAGTGAAATATATAAACTGGTAGTACTTTTCAGCGAAAAGTCCCATACTGCAACCAAAGAACGGGAATATCTGGCCAAGATGCTTTCTGATATTTCCCATCAGATTAAGACACCGCTTACATCCATAACAATAATGACAGAATTGTTGGAAAATCCCGATTTGTCAGAGGAAAAAAGAACAGAATTTATAGGAAAGATTGATCAGCAAGTTAACCGGATTACATGGCTGATTAAGAACTTATTGACATTGTCCCAGTTAGAAGCAGACATGTTGAAATTAAAAAAAGAAGAGATTCTTGTAAAAGAACTTTTAATAAAAGCCTGCCAGCCTTTTGAAATTATGGCAGAAGTGAAGAATATTGCACTTACCGTTACCACAAATGAAGAAATAAAACTGGTTTGCGATTTACATTGGACAATAGAAGCCATTTCTAACATTGTGAAAAATTGTATGGAACATACAGAATATGGTGGTATGGTTTCTGTTTATGCTGAACAGAATAATTTTTCCACTAATATACGAATTACAGATAATGGAGAGGGGATTGGAAAAGAACATTTGCCTCATATATTTGAACGGTTTTATAAAGGTGCAAATTCTTCTACGAATAGCGTGGGAATAGGTCTTGCTATGTCAAAACAGATTATTATGCAGCAAAATGGAACTATTCAAGTGACTAGTGAAGCAGGAAAAGGAACTTCCTTTTTCATTAAGTTGTATTCAGATGTGAAGATATAAGACGAAAAAAAGGATTGTACATTCATAATTTTATTATGAGTACAATCCTTTTTGTAATTTAGTCGTAACTATTCAAATAGAAACACATATTTACTTTGCGTGTGACCTGAGAAAAAGTAAATTTTGTAATGTTTATTGTTCTGAACAGTTACATTTAGTCTCAAATTATGTAACAGTTTAGCCATAGCATTCATATTTTGCCAGATATACATTATGACATGAATGAATAAGGGTTAATGTTCATTTTTTATCTTATTTGCATAATAATGAACAAATTTAGATTACTTTTGTTTGATAAGGTTGTTATTATTTTGAAATTGTTGTGTTAAATTATTTTGAAATATCATAACTGTATTTAATTAATAATATATATAACAATATAAAAACTTTAACAGTTTACAGTTATTACAAAAAAATGTTCTTTTATGACAAAAATGAAAAATTTAACAAATTATGTAGTAAAATAAATGTAAATGTTGAGTAATCAATATAGAGACAAATATATGTATATCACTTAA
>CAMWUK010000087.1 GCA_947177415.1 uncultured Clostridiaceae bacterium | reverse complement strand
GTAAAGAGGTAAGTTGTGGAAATTGAGAAGAGGTAAAAGGCAGTAAAGTTGCACCGGTGCAACAAAAAAAGGAGAGCGACATGGGATTAACAAAAAAATTTTTTCAAGAACATTTAGAGTTATTAAGGGAAATTGGACTAAATCAAGAAAGACTAATTGCTATCAATGAAGAAATTGAAATGATACCAGCAAAAAAAAATGATGGCATGCCTCATGCGAAAAATGTACACAATGATACTATAGCAATTAAGTATGTAAAAAGAGAGGAGATAACAGAAGAATTAGAAAAATTGAGGAGTAGAGAAAAAGAAGAGACAGAAGAAATAAAAAATGCAATCTATGAAAGTGAATTAAAACCAGAAGAATCTCAAGTAATAACATTAAGATATATTGATGGGATTGAGTGGCAACGTGTTTTAAAGATTATGTTTTCAAGATATAAAAATTATGAATACAAAAAACATTCATACGAAAGACAAATGTATAGACTTAGAAAAAGAGCATTTGAAAAAATGGGAATAAAGTAAAAGTTGTCAGTAAATGTCATTGAAAGTCAGTAAAAAAGTATGATATAGTTATAATAAGAGGTGAAAAGATAGCAGATATATGCGTTTACCTTATACTGCTTCTTGATACTCCTTTTGAAAAACAATTGTTAATAGTTGACCAAAAAAGAAAAGGCATGTTTTTTGCATTCCTTTTCTTTTTTTGAACTTATATTGAAAAAGGAGTGATAAGTTAATATTAGAGAGTAAAATAGACGAATAAACTATATACGTTAAGAATTGTATAATATTATGCAGTTCTTAGGTTGTAAAAAATATGTATTCTATCATAGTAATGCCCTATATTACTAGAAAGAAGGGATACTAAAGATGAACAGTTTTATTAGTTGGATTGGTGGAAAGAAGTTACTTAGAAAAAGAATTTTAGAAGAGTTTCCGGAACAGGAAATCTACAATCGTTACATTGAGGTATTTGGAGGAGCTGGCTGGATGTTATTCTCGTCAGATAGGCACGCAAAGATGGAAGTATACAATGACGTAAATGGGAATCTTATAAATCTATTCAAATGCACAAAATATCATCCAGAAGCACTTCAAAAAGAGTTAGAATACACATTAATGTCAAGGGAACAATTCTTTGATGCAAAAGAGCAGATAGATACAAGAGGTTTGACAGATATACAGAAAGCAGCAAGATTCTATATTTTAATCAAGGAAAGCTTTGGGACAGATTTACGCTCTTTTGGCGTTCGTCCTAAGAATATAGAAAATGCTATTGATTATATTTCTACAGTATCTAAGAGACTGAATAATGTAGTCATTGAGAATCAAGATTTCGAGCGTATACTGAAAACATACGATAAGAAAGATGCATTATTTTATCTTGACCCTCCATATTATGAAACAGAGAAATATTACCCAGATAAATTTATGCCAGAGGATCATATACGATTGAGGGACGCAATAGGTAGAATCAAAGGTAAGTTTCTTTTATCTTATAACGATTGTGGATATGTCAGGGAATTATACAGTGATTATAATATTATTGAGGTAGAGCGTTCGCATAATTTGGTGCAAGGAGACAAAAAACCAAAATACAAAGAATTACTAATCAAGAACTACTAATATCGTAAAATGATACAAATATATCGAAAAACGATATAAAAGACTAAAATATATTCAAATAAATCGTGTTATGATATTATTTCTCAAGGGGCATTATTATGATAAGAATACATCTATCAAAGCTTCTTGGGGAACGCCGTATGACACAAAAAAGATTATCTGAGCTTACCGGAATAAGGCGTAATGCTATAAATGAATGGTATCATGAAATAACTGTCAGTTTAAAAGTAGAACATATAGATAGGATTTGTGAAGTCTTAAATTGTTCAGTTGATGAGTTAATAGAATACATACCAAACAAAATACCAAAAACCGGAAAGAATCTTATAATTGAAGAGCATGGCAACCAGAAGAACAAAAAGTATTAAAGTTGTGGTATTTTTACAGGTGACTGTAAACACTATGTTTTAAAGGAATAAGAGCAAAAAGGAATGTGATAAAAAACATTCCTTTTTGCTCTTATATATTGAAAGAGGTACAATATGAAAAGCGTGCCATTTATTGATATAACAAATTACAAAGAGATTGTAAAAGAAATTGAAAAAGAGCAAGAAAATCTTGCAAAGGCTGTTAATGCAACAATAAATGAATCAAAAAAACGAGGATACAGTTGGATAAATCAAGAAGTTACACAAGTGTATACAATAAAAAAGAAAGACTTAAAAAGTGATCAAAAATCTGCGGTAGTAAAAGGAAAGACAAAAGTTTTTGGAGTAAAGGTTGATAATGTAACATTTAGATATCAAGGAAGATTGCTAACACCCATTCACTTTAAAATGACACCAAAAACTAAACCAAAAAAGAAAAACTACAGAATAAAAGTTGAAATTATAAAAGGACAAAAGAAGAAACTTCCACAAGGAATATTCTTAGCACCTACTGGAACAAAACAAATTCCGTTTCAGCGTGAAGGAAAAGAACGGCTTCCGGTAAAGTCAATAAAGACATTAAGTATACCACAAATGATAACCAGCAAAAACACAGAAGATAAAATACAAAAGAGAATTAATGTAGAACTTGACAAGAGATTAGAACATCACATAAATAGATTTAATAAAAAATAAATAGGTTCTGTCAGAGCGACAAAAAGGGATGCGGTGCTGGCGAGCCCAAAAGATGTCTAGGTGTGAAAATTTTTTTTAGGTAATTTCGTTCGCTGGAGGTGAGAGTGAATGCCAGAAATACAAAAATTAATATCAACAGGAGAGTTATCAAGGATAATCGGAAAAGGCACCAGAACAATACAAATACTGGCAAAAGAAGGAACTCTCACGACCGCAAAAAACAACAACAAAAATCAATATGATTTATACACTGTTGTGAAAGAGTATATTGACTATATGGCGAAAAAGTCAATGCCGAAAGCTTCGTCACTTGAAGAAGAAAAAACAATAGAGGAAATTCGATTTAAAAGGGCGAAAGCAGACAAAATGGAACTTGAGTTAAAAGAGCTTGATGGGCAGATGCATAGTGCAGAAGATGTAGAATCAATGACTACAGATTTAGTGCTTGCTGTTCGTTCAGCTCTTTTGTCTTTGCCTGGAAGATTAGGAGTAGATTTGGCAGAAGTAGACAATGCTGCGGAGTGTTCGGAAGTTATCAAAAAGGCAATATGTGAAGTATTAGAAGATTTAAGCCGTTACAAGTACGATCCAGAAGAATATAAGAAAAGAGTACGAGAACGGCAAGGGTTAGAGATGAATATAGCTGATGCAGAAGAAGACAACTGAACAGACTATCAAAGATATCAACCGAACACTGAAAAAATCTATTGCAAACTTCAAACCTCCAGAACAAATTACAGTAGAAGAATGGTCAGATAGATATAGAAAATTATCTCCAGAAAATAGTGCAGAGCCCGGAAGATGGAGGACAAGCAGAACGCCACACTTAAGAGAACCTATGGCAGCATTTACAGATTCCAAAATTAGAAGAATTGTGGTAGTTGCATCCTCGCAAGTAGCAAAAACAGAAATGCTTATGAATATGATGGGGTATGCTATAGACATTGACCCAGGACCAATTATGTGGGTTACTCCAACCCAAGATAATGCAGAGGATTTTTCAAAACGCCGTATTGCACCTATGATAAGAGATACAAAACCACTGAAACAAAAGATAGAGCCATCCAAAGCAAGGTCAAGAGATAATACGGTTCTAAAGAAAAAATATCCAGGGGGCATGTTGACTATGACAGGATCTAACTCTCCTGCAAATCTTGCATCTACGCCATGCCGGTATGTATTTGGAGATGAAATTGACCGCTGGACAAAAGACGCTGGAGGAGAGGGAGACCCATGGGCATTGTTAGAAGCAAGGACAACAACTTTTTTTAATCATAAAATGGTACAGGTGTCTACACCAACAATAAAAGGAAATTCTGCAATTGAGACCGCCTTCTTAACAGGAACACAAGAATATTGGTCGGCAGAATGCCCGCACTGCCAAGAATACAATTTTGTTTCATTTGATACTATAAATTATAAACATACAACTAAAGTTGTTGGAGGGAAAAAACAGTACGAAATACAAAAAATAGATTTCTGCTGTCCTCAATGTGGATGTTTAAGTAGTGAATCTGAGATTAAAAAAGCAAAACATAAATGGATTGCGAAAAATCCAGATGCATATAAAAAAGGAGTGCGTTCTTTTTGGATTAATGGTTTTTCATCTCCATGGCTAACTTGGGAAAAAATCATATTAAAATTTTTAGAAGCAGATGGAGATCCAGAAAAATTAAAAACAGTGTTTAATACGTTATTTGGTCAATTATGGGAAGATAGAGGAGAATTGTTAACAGATGACCAAATGATGAATAATAGAGAATTATATAAGGCAGAGCTTCCAGATGGGGTGCTCTGCCTTACTTGTGGAGTGGATACACAAGATAACCGTCTGGAGTATGAAGTTGTTGGGCATGGTTTTTTTGGTGAAAAATGGGGTATTGAAAAAGGAGTTATTGCTGGAAAACCAGATGCACCAGATAAACCAGAAATAGAAAGTGTGTGGCACAGACTTGACAGAGTAATAGATAAATTGTGGTCATACGAAAATGGCAAGAAACTAAAGATTTCACTTACTTTTGTGGATAGTGGAGGGCATTATACACAGGAAGTTTATGAAGAATGTGCAAGAAGAATTAATAAGCGTGTCTTTGCCATAAAGGGAAAAGCAAAAGAAGGTATTCCATACACTGCTCCGCCATCCAAAGTAAATATTGTTAAAGAAGATAAAAATGGAAGAAAAAAGGTGGTAGGAAAAGCGTGGTTGTATGTGCTTGGTGTAGATTCAGGAAAGGAAAGGATCATGAGTAGTTTAAAAGTACAAGAACCAGGAGCAAGGTACTATCATTTTCCAAAAAACGAAGAAAAAGGATATGATTCGGATTATTTTAATGGGTTATTATCTGAGAAAATGACTTATAAAAACGGAAAATGGAAGTGGGAAAAGCTTCCAGGACATGCCAGAAATGAACCGCTTGATTGTAGAAATTATGCAAATGCTGCTTTCTGGGTACTGAATCCTAATCTTGAAAGAATAGCTGAAAGATTGAAGAGTGATAATTTAGAGCAAATAATGGAGAAAAAACAGAAGAAAAAAGTAGTAAAAAAGCAAAAAAGAAACAATTTGACCAGAAGTGATGATTGGTAGTTAGAGTTGTATTATTTTGAGTGGTGGTGAAAATGTGACAATAAAAGAAAAATTAAAAAAGAAAAAAAACAGATTAGAAATGTACTATCAGGCTGAAGAAGCTATTTTGGGTGGTGCTCAGAGTTATAGTCTTGGAACAAGAAGCCTTACAAGAGCAAATCTGGCAGATATACGCACAATGATTGATAAATTAGAAGATGAAATAAGCGAATTAGAGTCAATTGTTGATGGAAGAAAGCCAAGAAAAGCATTTGCAGTAGTGCCAAGGGATTGGTGATTTAGAACGGAGGTGAAGGTGTGGCAGGTAAAATTGTAAATACTATAAAAAAAGTGTTTACTTCTATAAAACCTCAAACTGTAAACAAAGGATACAGCGAGGCAGGAGCTTCTACAACAAAAAGAGCATTAAAAGGATTCACGGCAAGTTCAGGAAGTCCAAGAGAAGACATTGACTGGAATAATTATACATTACGACAGCGGGCAAGAATGCTTTATATGGCTGCCCCGGTTGCTACAAGTGCAATCAAAACGAACCGAACCAATACGGTTGGACTGGGGCTTAAGCTGAATCCTAAAATCGACAGAGAAACATTAGGACTTTCTGCGGAAGATGCAGAGCTGTGGGAAAAGAATGTAAAAGCGGAGTTTGCTATGTGGGCGGGTAACAAGAGAGCATGTGATGCAACAGGCATGAATGATTTTTATGAAATGCAGCAATTAGCCTTTGCATCCTGGCTTATTAGTGGAGATGTATTTGCTGTTAGAAAGGATTATGGTAGCAGCTTGGATATGCCTTACGGTTTGCGAATACATATTGTAGAAGCAGACAGAATATCTACACCAGGTAATTTTATGGGATGTTCCATAAATTGGACAGAAGGAAAAAATCAAAAAAATGGAAATAAAATTTATGATGGTGTAGAGGTAGACAGCAATGGTCTTGTAGTTGCATATCATATACGAAATACATATCCATACCAGCTTACAGCAGATAAAACGCAGTGGGTAAGAGTGGAGGCTGTAGGGGAAAGTACTGGATTACCAAACATTATACATGTAATGAATAGTGAACGACCTGATCAATATAGAGGAGTAACCTATTTAGCACAAATTATAGAACCAATGCTGCAGATCCGAAGGTATACAGAGAGTGAACTTACTGCGGCATTAGTAGAAAGTTTCTTTACAGCATTTATAAAAACAAAAGCGGATACATCAGAAAACCCCTATGGTGAAATAGGAGAAGACGATACAGAAAAAGTATCATACGACCCAAACGAGTACGAAATGGGACCAGGACAAATCAATGTCATGAATCCTGGAGAAGATGTAGAACTAGCAGACCCTAAAAGACCAGCATCAGGATTTGAAGGTTTTGTAAAAGCGATTTGTACACAAATAGGAGCCAGCTTAGAAATTCCAAGAGATTTATTATTAAAGGAATTTAATGCAAGTTATTCCGCATCAAGGGCGGCATTGATGGAGGCATGGAAGGCTTTCAAAATGTATAGGGAGTGGTTTGCAAGTGATTTCTGCAAACCTATTTATAAAATTTGGTTAAGCGAAGCAATTGCCAGAGGAAGAATAGAAGCTCCTGGTTTTTTTAGTGATCCAAGAGTAAAAGAGGCTTGGCTTGGAAGCGAATGGGTAGGACCATCACAAGGACAACTAGATCCAGTAAAAGAAATTACTGCGGAAATTCTTGCGGTCGAACAAGGATATAGCACACATGAAGACAGTACTATAAAAATGAATGGTGGAGACTGGAATGCAAATATGAATAAACTGGAGAGAGAACTGGAAAAGAAACAACAAGTTTTTAAACAGGATACAGATAATGCACAACCAATCAGTAACAAAGTAATTTTAAATGTGATAAAACAGGCAATCAAGGAGGAGGTTGAGGAACTTGCAAAACAGACTTAAGTTTCGGAATGCGGCACCATTTCAAATACCAAAAACAAAAGAATTAAAACCATATAATATTATTGGTGAGGATACAGATGATGTTGAAATTGAAATGTATGGGGAAATTGTTGAGACACATCCAGTAGATTTTTGGACTGGAGAACCATTAAGTGGACTTTATATTGCACTAGACCAATTTTTGCAGGATTTAAATGGACTAAAAAATAAGAAGAGCATAAAAGTCCGCATCAATAGCGTAGGTGGAGATTTAGAAGCAGGAGTAGTGATTTATAACAGATTGCGGGAACTTGATAATGTAACAACTCTCATAGACGGTCTTGCTGCATCGGCGGCGGGATTGGTATTTCAAGCAGGACAGACCAGACAAATTTATGAAAGCGGTCAGTTTATGGCTCATGGGGCAAGTGTGGGACTTTGTGACTATTTTAATCTGCAATCACTAGATAAAATCAGAGACAGATTGATTGCGGCAAACGAGCAAGTGGTGAATATATTCGCAGAGCGGACAGGTCAAAATAAAACAAAGCTAAAACATTTAGTAGAAAATGAGACATGGCTAACAGGGCGAGAAGTAGTGGATAATGGTTTTGCTGATGAAATAATATCAGGTGATGTGACTATGAGCATGAGTGCTGATAAGTCACTTTTTTATTGCAATGGAATCCCAATGAGAGCAAAAAACTTTGAGGGATGTATGCCGAAAGGACTATTTATTACGCAAACAATAAAGGAGCAAACTGTGCAGAAGCCAGTTGCAAATAAAACAAAATCACAAGGAGGAACAAAGATGACACTTGAAGAATTGAAAAAAGAACATCCTGAATTAGTAAAGCAAATTGAGGATAATGCAAGAGCAACAGTAGATACTACAACGGTTGCACAGAATGCAGCTATTGAGGAGAGACAGCGTATCAAAGACATTGAATCTATTGAGGCATCCATTGCAGATAAGCAGCTTGTTAATGATGCAAAATACGGAGAAAAACCTATGAGTGCAAAAGACCTGGCATTTGCAGCAATGAAAAAACAGGCAAGTCTTGGCAATACTTTTTTGCGGAATATGGAAGAAGATGCAAAGAATTCTGGTGCTGGTGGAGTAGAGGCAACACCTGCAAAGAATTCAGAAGAGGAAAAGGATGCAGCGGATTTAGAAGCAGTAGTAAATGCTGCAAAGCAAATGATTATGTAGGAGGGAACATCATGAGTGAAGCGTTAAACAAAGGTTTAGGAACTGTAAATTATGATAATCTGGTAATCCGGGCAGGAGATGTAGGTCATGTTGAATTGGCAGCAGGTCAAGGAGAATTGCCAAGAGGAGCAGTTATTGATAAAGAAGGGTATTTAATGTCAAAAGGAAGGATGGTTGGAGAAGAAGGAAAACAAACATTAAATGAAGCAATACCATCTTATATTCTCTGTGATGATACGAAGACAGATGATACAGAGAAGACAGTAGCTTGTGTATATAAAAATGGGAATTTTGTTAGAAATTCTCTGTATGTAGCACAAGAATATGAATTATCAGAAACAGATATTGAAAAATTAAGAAGCGTTGGAATCATTATAGAAGACGCATTATAGAAGACACAAAGTAAAGGAGAGAAAAAAATATGGATTTTACAAAAACACTTACATTATTAGCTGGTATTGAACAGATGCCACCATTAACAACTTTTCTAAAAGACAGATATTTTCCGACAAATCCTGCAACAGATATATTCAATACAGATGAAGTAATTGTAGAGTACAGAAGTGGAAACAAGAAACTGGCACCATTCGTTTCTCCAAGAAAAAATGGTGTTACGGTATTAAGGGAAGGATATGAAATCGAGAGCTATTCACCTGCAAATATCGCACCTAAAAGACCAATCTACATTGATGATTTAACAAAAAAAGGCTTCGGAGAAGCTTTGTTTTCAAATCTCACACCAGAACAAAGAGAAGCGGCACTTATCCTAAAAGATACAAGCGACTTGACAAAGATGATTAAGCGAAGAGAAGAGGCTATGGCAGCCGAAACCATGTTGACAAACGGATGTGTCATGAAACATTATGCTGATAAAGAAGATAAGTATGAAGAGAAACATATCCGGTTTTACGAAGGAGAAAATAATCCTGCAACATACACACCTCCAAAGGATTGGGATGATCCTACTGCTGATATTCCAGAAGACTTGTATCAAATAGTGTTAATGTTAATCAGAAAAGGAAATGCAGCAACAGAGATAATTCTTGGTTCAGGAGCAGCAAACGCCTTTTTAAACAATGACAAAATTTATAAAATGCTGGAAAATCGTAGATTTGAAATTGGAACAATAGCACCAATGGAACTTCCAACCGGAGCAGCAAGACTGGCGAGAATTAATGTGAAAGGTCATGCGTTAGATATTCTGACATACGACCAAACGTATGAAGAAAATGGGAAAGATATACCATTTATTCCTGCGAATGAAATTGTAATGTCAGCACCAAATGCAGGACGCACAGCTTATGGTGCAGTAACACAAATAGAGCAGTCTGATAGAATGAGACATACATACAAAGGAATGTTAGTACCTAAATATGTAGCAGATGCAACCAACAATACCCGTGAAATAACATTAACATCAAGACCTTTATTAATGCCTAACAATAAAAATCCTTGGATTTCTGCAAAAGTGCTAGAAGATTAGGAGGGATAACATGATTAAAATTGTAAAGGGAACCTATGGTTACAAAGAAAAGAATGGAACCATCACACCAAAAACGGAAAAAGATAAACCATTTGTACTCACAGACGAACAGGAGGCACGTCTGGTGGGGCGTGGCGTGGCTGTATATGTAAAAAATGAGGAAGTTGCACCAGTGCAACCAGAAGAAGTTGTATTGGAAGAACTACCATATAACGAATTAAAAAAAATAGCAAAGGAAATGGGATTAGAACAGGGAACGAAGGAAGAATTGGTTGAGCGTATTAGAGAAGCACAAGAAGAGAATGCAGAAGATGACGAACAGGAGCCACCTCCACTCAAAGCGGAGATGCCAGAATGACTTTCAAAGAAGAACTAACAAATGACTTAGACACCTTTTTTAATCCAGATGAATTTGCAGAGTTACATACTATAGAAGGAAAAAGGATAATGTGCGTGGTAGATACAGATGTTATGACTCAACGCTCAGCCGGAACCAGTTTAGGAGTATCCGAAAACGATAAACAAGTGTTTGCTAAGATAGAAGAATTAGAAAAAGCACAAATAAAAAGGAAGAGTTATGGAGCACCGCTAAATTTAGATGGAAGGGAACTTCTTGTAGTTTCCTGGAATGAAAAAAATGGAGTGTGTGAGATTGCATTATCACAAGCAATCATGAATTAGGAGTGTAAAAATGCTAGTAACACAACTATTAGAAGAGTTAGAAGATTGGACAAGAAAAAATATATGTCCAGAAATAAAACTGTTGAAACCCAATGATACTCAAATGGGAGCAGAATATACACCAGAATATGTACATCCAGAAGTATTTAAAATGTTTATACCTGCGGAAGGTATGTTGCCGAAAGGAGTAGAAACAAAATTCCCAGCAATTTGTATTCAGGTAACAAAAGGCGAAGAAGATCTGAATAAGCATGAAGAATATTTCTGGATACAATACGCCTTTTGTGTTTGGAATCCGGGCAACTATAGAAAAAATGATGTAGAAGGTGAAAATAGAGAAAAAACACAGGAGATAGTATTTGAAAGAAATGCAGATGGCTGGAGAGATGCATGGAATTTTTTAGATAAAGCAAAAAGAATCATACAATCAAAAATGTATCTCCCAAGTGGATTTAAGGTTTCAAGAGATGAGACAATGAAATTTGGAATGTTTACAGAAGAAGATGACATTGTTGTTTCATATCCAGAGTGGTATGTATGGCTCTCATTCAAGATATATTGTGGAACAGCAGGCAGAGTAAACACAGAATATGACAATTTATTATAGCAAAAGGAGGAATTTAAATGGCTTATTCACATGGTGCAAATGGGGAATTGGGTACATCTATTGTTACATCGGTACCAGAAAGCGAAACACTTCCACTGTATATAGGAACAACACCCATTAACCTTGTCAGAGGATATAAAGATGCAAAGTTAACCAATAAAGCAATCCGGTTAAGTGATTCCAGTGCAAAAAATTTGATTGGATATAGCAAAAACTGGAATGCATTTACATTATCAGCAGTAATATCAGCACACTTTGAAAATGGAGCAAAAAATATTGGACCTATTTACATTGTTAATGTACTTGATCCAGATGTTCATAGAAAAAAAGAATCAAAAACAATAGAACTCTCTTTTGCAAACGGAAGAGCAATGATTGAAAGCGACACAATTATTCTGGACACGCTGGCTATTGAAGATAAAACAGAAGGAACAGACTATAGTGTATCCTATAATTTTCTCACAGGAAAAGTGTTAATTAATTCTATTGACAAAGAAAATAAGATTACAGGAGTGGTGTCTGCAACTTACTATGAAGTAGATACAGCCGCAGTAACTAAAGAGGATATTATTGGAGAAGAGACAGAAGAAGGCACATATTCAGGAATTCAGATAGCAAAAACCCTATACCCAAATTTTGACGTATATCCTTCTATCATAGCTGCACCTTACTGGTCAGAGAAACCAGCGGTCTATCAGGCACTGGATGAAATTGTACAGTCTTTAAATGGGCATTGGTACGCTATGCATTTTTCAGACTTGCCACTTATAGATGAAAAAGGAAAGATAGACACAATAAATAAAGCAATTGCATGGAAAGAAGAGAATGGATACGAAAGTACTTTTTCAAAAATATTCTGGCCGCAAGCAAAGAAAAATTCTGGAGAGATTTATCCTCTTTCGATTTTGGCTATATGTGAGCAGATGCGGATAGATGCAATTCATGAAGGAGTGCCAATGGAAACCTGCTCAAATAAAAATATTGATGTTGATACTTTTTATTTTGGGGAAGAGTCCAAAAATGAAGGATACGACCAGACAAAAGCAAATAGCCTGAACGAAAATGGAATTACCACAATGGTAAGATGGGGTGGCGAATATGTATTGTGGGGACCACACACAGCAGCTTTTAAGGCTGGGGAAGATGGAAATGCAGACAAAAATACAGACATGCTTGCAATCTTTGATGTAAATGTAAGAATGCAAGAGTATATTCTGAATACTTTCCAGACTAAATGGGGAGAAAGGGTAGATGAGCCTGCAATCCCACAATCGTTAATTGATACAATTTTAGACCAGGAACAAGAAAAATTGGATACACTTGCTGCAATAGGAGCATTAGTAGGAGAGCCTAAAATTGAATTTTTGGCATCTGATAATTCCTCTGAAAATTTGAAAAATGGTAACTTTCAGTGGAATTTCAGAGACACACCTACCCCACCAGCAAAAAGTTTAAAAGCAGTAGTGTCTATGACAGATGAGGGATATAGCACGTATGTAGAAACGGAGGTGTAAAAGATGGGAAAAGCCGTAGCAAAAAGAGGAACAATTGAGGCAATTACTGTGTATTGCAAAGATGAACTTGTAGCAAGAGATTGTACGGTTACTTTGCCAGAGGCAGTATATCAAACGGCAGACATAAAAGCAATGGGAACAATATCTTTACCTTTGTTAAGCTGCTTGGATGATATGGAAACAACGATTACGAAGGAAGGCATAGACAAGAATCTAACAAAACTAACAAGTCCGGGAGCGAAAAATATAGAATATCGTTGGGTACATGATGTTATACATACAAATGGCAAAGTTGATCAGGAAGGATGCAAAGCATTTCTTAGAGTGATGCCAAAAACGCTGATACCTGGAGCGAGTCTTGAGACTGGATCGGTCACTGAAAATGACGTGGCATTTGCAGTGACTAGATACCGGTTAGTTGTAAATGGAGAAGAGTTACTTTTAATTGACCGCTTTGCATCAATAATTAAAGTAAATGGAGTAGATGTATCAAGTAATTTTGATAAATATTTATAGAAAAGATAGGTTAAGACCTGTCTTTTTGTATTTAGGAGGATATGACCATGAGAGAAACATTAAAACTAGTCAAACCATTAAAAATAAACGGAACAGAAAGAACAAAACTTGATTATGATATCGAGGAAATTACTGGAGAACAATTCGACGAAGCTGATACAAGAGCAGCAGCTAAGACAGTAGAGTTAGGAAGATACAAAATGACAATAGCAGAGACAGATAACACATTTCAAAAATATTTAGGAATGATGGCAATTATTGCAGTAAATCCAGAAATAGATATTGCTGATTTAGAGAGAATCAAAGGTGTAGATTTGATGAACGTTATGAGGATTGGAAGAAATTTTACCAAAGGCACTGCGGAGGAAGAGGAAAAAATGGAAGAGGTCTCAGAGGAAAACAGCTCAGAAGAGCTTACAGAGCATACGCAAGAATCTACCACACAGGAATCAAATATCTCAAAAGACAACCTCTAATTGAATTTTTAAAAGACTACGCAGAAGCCGCAGAAGAATTAAAAGAGGAACAACAGAGAATAGAGAATCAGATGAAATGGAAAAGAAAGAGAAGGTGATGGAATGGGAAAAACACTTGAAGCATTAATAAGCATAAAAGGAAAAATAGATCCATCCCTTCAAAAATCTATGAAATCCGCAAGTGATGCATTAAATGGCATGGGAAAACCTGGGAAAATAGCTGTTAAAGCATTACAGGGACTACCAAAAGTAGCAAAGATAGCTGGAAAAGCGTTACAAGGAATTGGAACAACAGCAAAAATAACAGGAAAAGCATTAGCGGGAATAGGAAAAACAACATTGGCAGCAGGTAAAGTTGCAGCGGCAGGAATGGCAGGAATAACCGCTGCAACAGCAGCTTTTACAGGGGCAACAGTGAAATCGGCAGCAGAATATGAAACAGCTTTTGCAAAAACAGCCACCTTATTAAAAGGAAGTGAAAAAGAAATAAAAGGGGTGTCAAATTCAATTATTAAGCTGTCGAATAACACTGGAATTGCAACAGAAGAGCTTGCAGACACTACGTACAATGCCATATCTGCCGGAGTAAATCAGGCGGATGCAGTAGAATTTGCCGGGAATGCAGCAAAATTAGCTGCAGCAGGATTTACAGATTCAGCAACTGCGGTGGATGTTATGACAACTGCAATGAATGCTTATGGAAAAGGAACATTAAAAGCTGAACAGGTAAGCGATTACTTAATTACAACGCAAAATCTTGGTAAAACATCAGTTAATGAGTTGGCTGCATCTGTTGGTAAGGTAATTCCACTGGCATCTGCTTATGGTGTAAAAATGGACAACTTATCAACGGCGTATGCACAATTAACAGCAGGAGGTATTGCAACAGCAGAGGCAGGAACATATTTGAAGTCTATGCTAGGTGAATTAGGAAGCTCAGGAAGTAAGGTTTCAAAAGTATTAAAGAAAGAAACAGGAAAGAATTTTGCCCAATTAACAGAGGAAGGAAAATCTCTTGGAGATGTTCTTGAAATTTTAGGGAAGAGTGTGAAAGGTGATTCGGGAAAATTCAATGAATTATGGTCTAAATCAGTAGCAGGCATTGGAGCATTATCATTATTAAATGCGGGAACAGATGCATACAACGACACACTAAAACAAATGAGAAATAGCACTGGAGCAACTAATTCAGCATACGAAACAGTAACAGACACCCTAGAACATCAGATAGAAGTTATTAAAAATCTTGGAAAAAATTTTATGACAAGTGTAGGTCAAGAAATTTTACCACTTATAAAAGATGCTGCTAAAGACTTTATTCCGGCAATGCAGTCAGCACTTCAAGAAATTATGCCTATTATGACAAGCCTTGTAAAGACTGTTGCTCCTATATTCAAAAAGCTAGTATCAAACATGTTTCCGCTTATTACAAAATCATTAGAAAAAATTGGAATAGTGGCAGGTGGAATGATACCATACATAGAAGATGCGATAAATGGAATTATGCCGATATTCTCAGAACTTTCAGCGGCAATAATGCCAATAGCGGACATTATAGTAGAGGAAGTATTACCACTAATTCCAGGGGCTTTAAAAGAAATAGGAGAAATGATTCAAGAATTTCTTCCTATTATTTTTGATGCAATAAAAGATATTGTTCCTATGTTAATTGAAGTAGGTAAAAAAGTTTTACCATTAATTTTTAAATTTGTAAAAGTAGTTGGCAGTGCGGTTATGGCAATATTGCCAATGATTGTTGATTTAATATCGCAATTGTTACCAACAATTTTACAAATAGCAGAAGGTGTGATGCCAGTACTTTGTGATGTGATAGGTAGTGTATTTGCAGTTATCCAAAACATATTACCAATCATTATGCAGCTATTATCTAATATATTGCCACCTTTGCAGCAATTCATTATAGGACTTGTTCCGATTATTCAACATGTCTTAGATGTAGTAGTACCACTGATTGGATACATAGCAGAGTTAATGAATGTCTTTTTAACACCACTAATAGGAATTATACAAACCTTAATGCCTATTATAGTAATGCTGGCTGATACTATTACTACTATATTGGGTGTAGCAATTCAAACTTTGATGCCAATAATAGATGCCGTGATAGGAGCACTTTCCACAATGGCGGGTGTTGTCGCAGATGCTTTTTCTAATTTGGCAGATTTAGTGAAAGTACCAATGAATGCAGTAATATCGCTAGTGAACAAAGCAATAGGAGCAATCAATAAAATACATGTAGATTTGCCAGATGCCCTTGGTGGTTCTATAGGATTCAACATAGCAACAATTCCAATGCTTGCAACTGGAGGGTTTACAAACGGAGTAAGTATTGCTGGAGAAGAAGGAACAGAGGCAGTTATTTCTTTTGACCCAGCATACAGACAAGAAAACCTGTCGTATTGGGCAAAAGCCGGACAAATGCTAGGAGCAGATAATAGCAACATGATAACTGTTGTAGAAGATGCAGCAGGAGGAGGCAATATAACAACAGAAATTAATCTAGGAGGAGTAAGCTTTAGTCCTCATATAACTATAAACGGAAATGCAGAGAAAGAAGATGTGCTTGCTGCAATCAGAGAGGCAGAACCGGAATTTTTTGATTTATTGGATAAATATATTGAAATGAAAAGGAGAGATACCTATGCAGCAAGCTATTAGTTATGCAGAGTATGATACAAGTGCCGGGGATACATTTGATGAACTGGCACTTGATTTTTGTGGAAATGAGATGTATGCAAGTGAAATTATAGCATTAAATCCAGATTATGCCGATGTGCTGATATTTGGGGAAGGCATAACCTTGATTTTGCCAGTGTATGAGCTAGAAGATAGAATTGAAACTCTGCCTCCATGGAGGGATGGATAATGGAACCTACAATACTTTTTAAAGGTGTGGATATTACAGAAGATGTAACAATAGAACAATATATACATGACAGCTATGCAGAACAACATGCGGACACACTCTTGATAAAGTTTTCGAATAGCGAAGGTTTGTGGGATAAATGGAATCCAGAACTTGAAGATGAAATTGAAATCATAAACGGAACTGAAAAAACCGGAATTATGTTTGTGAAAGAAAAAATGCCAGAACCTGGATATTACACATTAAGGGCATCAAGCACACCCCAAATTATGCAGATAAAGAGAAGTTATTCGTGGGAGAATGTAACTTTTTTACAAATTGCACAGGAAATAGCCGCAAGAAATGATATGGTTCTAAAAAAGTATGGTATACAAAATCAAAAATATTCTTTTGTGGCTCAAAATCAAGAAAGAGATTTAGATTTTTTAGAAAATTTATGTGTGTTAGAAGGCTGTGCATTTATTATTTTTGACAAGAGTTTAATTCTATATCAAGAGGAGTATTTAGAAAGCCAAGATGCTCTTTTGGTTGAAATTGACGGACAAAATAATTTTCATTACTCAGAAGAAATGCTATATTCTGGATGCGAAATAAACAATGGAGACATACAGTATGTTTATATAAAAGATGCAAGTTATGAGTATATAGCACAAAAAGACATCAAAAATTACATAACATCTAAAGCAGAGGCAGAGAGATTTGCAAAGAATATGTTGAAATTTCTTAACAAGAATCAGAAAAAAGGACATTTTTATACAACTCCAATCGCAGAAGGACTAACTGCAGGAAGTGTAATAAATATAAACACAGAAGATACAGAGAGCTTTGATGGAAAGATATTTCTAACGAGGGTACGACATGATTATAAAAAAGGTCAGTCAAAAGTATTTTTTAGAAAGGTTGTGGAGAGATGAAAAAGGGCGAAATTGTGGCAATTGAAGGAAATGTGGCAAGAGTAAAAGAATGCACTGGAGCAATAACAATGAAGTTGCAGATTCCAGAACATGTACCTAAAAATATAAAAAAAGGGACAAAGGTAGCTTTTGAAACATTTTCAGATAGTACAGGAGTGATTCTTGCTGTGTTGGAGGCATAGATATGAGTACAAAGAAAAAGACCACAACAAAGGTAAAAAAGAAGTCAAAACAAATTAAAACAGCAAAGATAAAGACTTTAACTACAAAAGTAAAATCTGCTAAAAAAACATCAAATTCGGTAATGGCAAAATGGGGTTCAAAAAAGTGGAAGGTTTCAAAGAAAATGATTCTTCCAATAGAAAATGCAAGTTTGAATATGTCCTATGATACAGAAAAAAAGAAAAAAGAAAAGAGAACTTGCACAATTCCATACAACATATATCTAGAATTTGGAGTAGATGTAAAAAAAGAAATTGATTTTTGGTATAAAAATCTTGGAAAAAATAATCCGCTTTATTTAGGAAAAACCAGATTCGGATCAAATAAAATGAAATTGACAGGAGCAGATGTGACAGAAGTAGCAACTACACAAAACGGAACAATCAGAAGTGCATCTATTTCTTTAAGTTTTGAGGAAGTAAAGGAATCAAAGAAAAAAGCACCAAAAAAGAAGACAGTAAGACGTGGAACCGTGAAACAGCTAAACATTGTTAAAAAGTGACAGGTGAGTAAAAATGAAAAAAGAGGGAAATGCAGATGTAGATGTTTGTGTGTTAAATTTACTCAAAACTTTCAAGACAGAAGTACCATATAGCAGAGAAAAAGGGATTGATAGCAAGATCCTAGATTCTCCCATAAACGAAATTGAAGTAGAGATGATTGAACAAGCTGAGAATGTAATACAAGATTATGAGGACAGAGTAGACGTTGATGATGTTGCAATAGATGCCACATTAGAAAACGGAGAGATGAAATATAGTGTAGGGATAACACAAAATGAGGAGGTGTAGCAGATGGGGGTTTTTACTGAGACAGATGCACAAGAACTGTATAGCAGTGTTATCGGACAGCTACAAGAAGATTGTGACGAAACTTTAACGGAAGGTGATGAAAGAAGAATTTTTGGTGAAGCGATAGTTGCGTTGTTGGTGGGAGTTTACAATAAAATTGATGATGTAGCAAAACAAACAATGCTTCGCTATGCAAGAGGAGAGATTCTTGACTTAATTGGTGAAATGTATGATTGTGAAAGACTACAAGCTAAAAAAGCGAAGACAGTAGTGCGATATTCACTTAAATCTGCATACACAGCACCAATAACAATTCCCAGAAATAGCAGAGTATCAACAGAAGATGAACATTATTTTCTGACAACAGAAGAAGTTGTGATACAGACTGGAGATACTTATGCAGATGTGGAAGCTGAAGCGGAATATGGCGGAGAGGGTTATAATGGATATATAAAAAATACAGTATCTACAATAATTGATTTAATTAGCTATGTAGATACAGTAACAAATTTAGATGTGACAGATGGTGGAACTGATGAAGAGACTGATAATGAGTACAGACAGAGAATTAAACTTGCACTCACAAAATTTTCAACGGCTGGTCCTCAAAATGCATACAGGTATTGGGCAATGACAGCAGATAAAGATATAGCAGATGTATACATATACTCAGAACAGGCATGTCTAATAACTATATCAATCGTGATGAATAATGGAGAATTGCCAACAAAAGAAGTGATACAAAAAGTGAAAGAAGTTGTATCTGCTGCCGATGTAAAACCACTTGGGGATTTTGTCACAGTAAAAGCACCAGAAACGGAAGAATATGATATAAAACTAAAGTATTATGTAACGTATGAAAATGAAAGTGAAGCAGTAAAGGCGATTGAAAGTGAGGAGTATATTGATGATTTAGGAGCAAAGAAAACAGGAGCATTAAAGCAATACAGAATGTGGCAAGATTGTAAAATTGCAAGAAACATAAATCCAGACAAGTTAAGAGCACTTATCATGAATCCTGCTGGAGACGGAAGCATAGCAGGGGCAAGTAGAGTTGAAATACTGTCACCAATTTTCAAAGAAATCAAAGGAGATAAAGTTGCACATTTCAGCGGAAACATAGAGATTGAGCGTGAAGTGACAGAAGAATAGAGGTGATAGTATGAAGAACATGACATTAAAAAACATTGATTTTTCCAAATTACTGCCTCTGTGGATGAGAGAAGATGCTTGCGATATGAGTTTAGCAACTTCGATAAACAATACTATAAAAGATATATCGAAAAAAGTTGTAGTATTCAGGAATATAGACAAGATGGAAGAGAGCGAACTTGATCAGATGGCATACGAATATAACATAACTTGGTATAGATATGATGTGTCAGTAGAAAAAAAGAGAGAAATTGTAAAAAGTGCCAGAAAAATACACCGTAAACTTGGAACGAAATGGGCAATAGAGCAGATACTGACAATATATTTTGATGAATCAAAAGTGTTAGAGTGGTTTGAATATGGAGGAGAACCAGGACATTTTAAGATATCCACAGTAAATAATGAAAATGTAGACAAAAACGCAGAAGCTTTTTTAAAGATTCTTGATACAATAAAAAGATTCAGTCAGCACTTAGATGAAATTGAGGTGGTGGAAAGTAGTAATATGACAATTGCTTATGTTATCGGAACAAGAGAAATAGAAAAATTGACAAATATCATTATGGATTAGGAGGAAGAGACATGACAGAATATTTAACAGATGCTGGAAAAGATATGTTATCTCG
>CAMWUK010000086.1 GCA_947177415.1 uncultured Clostridiaceae bacterium | reverse complement strand
AAAGAATACTATGTATTAAAAATACATGAGATTGTAGAGAAGAAAAATTGTTGAGTGTGGAGAGGAGAATAAAGATATGGGATGTGTAAGTACAATTACATACGATAAATTTCCAAAGCAAAGAGATAAAAATTATAAATTTCCCCAGTTTGCTGTTGGAAACAGAGTAAAAGTTTGCTATCACTATGATACAAGCAAAACACATCTGGGGACAGTTGTTAGAGATGATTTAGAAGAACCCTATGAAGTAATTATCAAACTGGATAATGGAAGATATTTAAGAGGTACCGAGTGCCAGTTCGAATATTTAAGGGAGTGAATGCAATGAGTTTAACAGCATTACTAGAAATCATAGAAGAAGAGGCTAAACAACTCCAAAAACAGGAGAGAGAACTACTAGAGCAGATATCAGCAATAACCTCTCAAAGTTTTGCAAAACAGGCAGCAAAAGAACTAGACAGTAAAACACATACATACAGCCACAAAGAATACTTAGAACTACTACAAAGGCTACACATTCTATTACAAGAAGGTATGCCAGAGACTACAGCACTGGAAGCAGTACAAACCGGATTAGAAGTAGACCAAATTTTATATATTTGGAGGTATTAGACATATATTAAATGAAACATGGCAGCAGAATAAAAGAAAGTTGCACCGGTGCAACTAAAAACATAGCAAAGGAAGGAGAGGGAGAGCGTGACAAAACAGGAACTAGCAAAGTATCCAGCACTAAAAAGAAGAGCGGAGAAACTAAAAGAAGATATCTATGAACTCCAGACCAGAGACATTAACAGTGTTAGTGGTAAGGTAAAAGGCAGCATGAGAGAGCATCCGTATACAGAAACAAGATTCAGCATCCAAATGAAAGTTCCAGAAGAAGCGGAAAGGGTTCGTAGGCAGATAGCCAGTAAGCGGCAGGAACTGGAAGACACCAAAAGGGAAATGCAGCGGATAGAGGAGTTTATTGGCGGTATTGAGGATGTACATATCAAGACTATTTTTGAGTATAGTTTTTTGGATGGGCTTACCCAGAGGGAGGTGGGGGAAAAAGTTGGGCTTGATAGGAGCAGAATATCAAGAAAAATTGATAATTATTTAAAAACGCACACAAAGCACAAAAAAAGTGTGATATAATTATACTAGAACTTCTATAACATATCGCATAGTTGTTCTAAACTCCCACCCTATTACCATAGCAGCAGTTAATAACCCTGACTGCTGCCTATCGGAACTTAACTCAGTCCGGTAAGAGTGCCGTTCTTATAAAGCGGTGGTCGCTGGTTCAAATCCAGCAGTTCCGAGTTTTTGTAAAAAAAATGAAAAAAATGCTTGAATCAACATTGCATCTTTTGATAACCTTTTTAAAAAGGGAGGTGAGAAGATGTATTTAAAAGAAGAAAAAGCATGGGATTTTTTAAACGATGAAAGTCTGAAAGGTCCTTTTGATGATCTTGCGAATACAATAACTAAGTTTAACATCACTGTATTTGTATTAATTGCTAGTATTATAATTTTATATTTTTTAATCAAAAAAGTTTTACCTATTTTCATTAAAAAAATCAAAAAATAATACATAAAAATAGGAATGTTATAAAACACATTCCTATTTTATTTTTTGGCTTTATTGAAAAAAAGTAATATGAAAAGTGCACCATTTATTGATATAAAAGAGGTGATAAGATTGTGTTAAAAAGTTGTGCATATTGTGGAAGAATACATGACGGTAAGTTTGTCTGTGAGCAAAAAAAGGAAAAACAGAGAAAACGCTGGGGAAACAATAAAGATAGTGCAGCAGGTATATTTAGGAAAACGCAAGCGTGGACAAACAAAAGCAAGAGAATTAGAACATTAGACAATCATTTGTGCCTATGCTGTATAGAAGAACTGGCAGGCACAATAAGGAAATATAACACACAGCATTTACAAGTACACCATATTGTACCGGTAGAAGAAGACTATGAGTTAAGACTTGATGAAGATAATCTTATTACAGTGTGTGAAAAACATCATGAAATGTGCGAATCAGGAATGATAAATAGAAAGAAACAGAAAGAATTAATAAGAAAATATAGAAGAAAAGAATGTGCGTTGATTTGCTAAGAATATAAACAGAAATTGTCTTAGAATTATACAAAAGCATATAATCACTTGTGCGTTATGCACAAAAATATTGAAAATTTCAGCCGTTTTCAAAGGATTTCAGTCGTTTTTTACTTGTTTTTTTGTGCAAGTTGACGAATACCCCCCATGAAAAAAGCTGAAAAAAACAAAAAAAGGTACGACCGACGCCCACCCTTTCTTTATATTTTTTTCCCACATCAGCTTTTAAATTATGAAAAGAGGTGAGACAGTATGCCAACACCATCAAAACCAGCAGAAGTTATTAAAGCAGAAGGGAAGTCTCATAGAACAAAGGCAGAACTGTCTCAAAGAAAAAAAGAGGAGCAAGCTTTACTTACCGGAGAAAAGTTAAAAGAGAGTCAAGAAGTAAAAGAAGATAAAATTGCACACAAAGAATTTTTAAGACTGAAAAAGCTCCTTGAGAGCATTAAGAAAAATGATGCAATCTACGAACAGTCCATAAATCGTTACTGTCTTTTGGTTGCAGAGTGTGCAAGAATAAGAGAGAGTAAAGAACAGTTTGAGAAAGACTTAGATGAACTGGTGAACAGCAAAGAAGAGTTTGGGGATTCTGTATCACAATACTTTAAAATGAAAATAAGCATACAGAAGAATATCATAGCACTAGACAAGCAGTTACAGTCAAAAAGAAAAATGTTGCTTGATCTGGAAAAAGAAAATGCTATGACTGTGGCTTCAGCTCTTAGAACCATACCAAAGAAACCAGAAAATAAAAATAGTGCAGTCAGAGAAGCACTGTTGGGCGGTGACTAAATTGATAAAAGAGAGTAGAGCCTATAAATATTGTGAATGGTGTATTGAGAAGGAAAATAGAAAAGTTCCACAATATGTAAAAAAACAATGTCAATCATGGAAGGAAATTGTTGACGGAAACAATGAAGAAGCGTACGTTGATGAAAAACTGTATAAGAAATTATTAAAGATTTTAAAGTTAATGGTACATCCAGATTTGCAATGCCCTATGGATGAAGGACTAGAAGATTATGCAATGCTTTTAATAACTGCAACATTTTGTACCAAATTAAAAACAGAAGAAAAAAATATCAGATATTACACCACTGTACTTTTAAAAATTGCAAGAAAGAATTTTAAAACATTCGTATCTGGTGTGATTTTTATAATGTTAATGCTAATTGAACCTAGATTTTCTAGGTTTTTTTCAGTTGCTCCAGATTTGAAATTATCAAAGGAGCTGCAGGTTGCTATCAAGAAAATTATTAAGTCAAGCCCATTGCTGAATGATGAATATGATCCTGTTTTCAAAACTCTAAGAAATGAGATTCGTTGCCTGCTTACAGAAAGTGAATATACTCCACTTGCATACTCAGAAGACAGGATGGATGGTAAATTGCCAACGGCATTTTTAGCAGATGAAGCTGGTGCTATGGATTCATACCCAGTTGAAGCTATGAGATCCGGACAGATTACACTTTTTAACAAACTGGGAATTATTATAAGTACAGAATATCCAAATGACAACAATGTATTTAAAGATGAAACAGACAAAGGGAAAAAGGTATTAGATGGCTTAAGGGATAATAAAAGAATGTTTTCGCTTATCTATGAACCGGATGATTTTCTATTACAAGGGGATGAGTGGATGACAAATGACCTTTGTATTTATCAGAGCAATCCAGTGGCAGTATCAAATAAATATGTATTTGAAGCAATTAGGGATATGCGGACAGATGCCATTGAATATGAAAACAAAAGAGAAAATTATCTTTGTAAGCATAACAACATCAAGTATAAAGGTCTTGGAGTGGAAGGATATGTAGAGATTACAAAAGTAAGAAAATGCAAAAGAAAAAAAGAAGATTCCTGGTGGAGTGGAAGAAAAGTATGGATTGGTATTGACTTGTCAATGTCAGGTGACAATATAGCTGTAGACATGAAAACTTACGAAGGAAGCAACAAAGACAATGCAGTCTTGTATACACGAACAATGGGCTTTATACCTGCCGAGAAAATAGAACAAAAAAGTAAACGGGAAGGTGTGGACTACAGAGAACTTATTCGTAAAGGAGATTGTATTGCTTGTGGAGATGAAGTGATTGACTATACAGTTGTAGAAAACTATGTACTTACATTAGAAGAGAAACTTGGAGTGAAGATTATGAAGATTGGTTATGATAGATGGAATGCCATTTCAAGCGTTCAGAAATTTGAAAAGGCAGGGTATGAGTGCGTAGAAGTTGAGCAGCACTCAAGAACCTTACATAGTCCAACAAAATGGATGCTAGAGTGTATTTTATCGGGACGATACTTCTATGATGCCAATTTAATGTTAGAAATCAATTTTCAAAATGCCAGATGTACAGAGGACACAAATCTAAATAAGTATGTAAATAAAAAGAAATCAGAAGGAAAAGTGGATCAAGTAATAGGAAATCTAAACAGTACATATCTGATAGAGCAGGAACTGCTCTATGGAAATAAAGAATTAGAAGTATATGTATTTTAAAAAAGTTGCACCGGTGCAACTCTGTGAGGTGAGAATGTTGGGATTATTCCGGAAAAAAGTAGAAATCAGAGAAGAACCAAAAGAAACAAAAGTAGATAATAATGCAGTAGATGATGTCTTATTAAGGGCTTTGCTTGGTAATACAGAAGTAAATAGAGAGAATATCATGAATATTCCAAGCATAGTGGCATGTATTAATAAAATTTCAGATACAGTAGCATCTTTAAACATAAAACTTTACAAGCGGACTAAAGACAGAGTAGAAGAGGTGAATGATAACAGAGTAACCCTTCTAAATAAAGAAACAGGAGATTCGCTAACTGGATTCCAGATGAAAAAAGCCATGGTGGAGGATATGTACCTTGGTAAAGGCGGATATGCTTTTGTGAATAAGATTCAAGGAGAGGTGAAATCGTTACATTATGTAGAAGAAAAACATATTTCATTTCTATATAGTACGGATCCTATTTTTAAAGATTATAAAATTAGTGTGAATGGTAGAAGTTATGAAGGTTTTCAGTTTATTAAGTTGCTGAGAAACACAAAGAATGGTTGGAAAGGAACTTCTATATTAGAAGATAGCCCTACCTTGATGGGAGTGCTATATGATTCGCAGAAATTTGAACAGAACCTTGTAAAAACTGGAGGAAATAAAAAAGGCTTTTTACAAGTAACAAGACATGTTACAGAAGAAGCCATGGAAAAATTAAAAAGTGCATTCAGAAGAATGTATTCTAATGGAACAGAAAATGTAATTGTATTAAATGAAGGTATTGAATTTAAAGAAAGTTCAAATACATCGGTAGAAATGCAGCTAAATGAAAATAAGAAAACAAATAATGATGATATTTGTAAAGTATTCTTGATGCCACCCAGCATATTAAACGGAAAAGCAAGTGAATCAGATAAACAACTTTATTACGAAGGCTGTATTCTACCAATATTAAACAATTTTAGTGAAGCTATCAACAGCGTTCTGTTGACCGAAGACGAAAAATCGTCTTATTTTTTTGCTTTTGATGTAGGAGATCTTATCAAAGGTGATATTGAAAAACGGTATAAAGCTTATGAAATTGCACTGAAAAATGGATTTATGCAGCTTGACGAAGTACGAAAAAATGAGAAATTACCAGCTTTTGGGCTGGATTTCATCAAATTGGGGTTACAAGATGTATTATATTTCTCAAAAACCAATGAAATATATACACCTAACACCAACAAATTATCAAAAATGGGTGAAGCATCAGCAAAAACTACACCAATTCAAGAAATTCAAAATAACAATGAAAATATAGACACAGAAGGAGGTGAAGAAGAAAATGAAGGTGGAAATCAGGAGTGATAGCGTAGTTATTGATGGCTATGTTAATGCAGTAGAAAGAGAATCTAAACTAATGCATGGAAAAAATGGAGCATTTGTTGAAAAAATTAGTGAAGGAGCCTTTTCGAGGGCATTGCAGAGAAATAAGAAGTTTAACAGAGAAGTAAGAGTCCTTTTGAATCATAACTATGGCAGACAGCTTACATCGACAAATGAAAGCACAACAAAAATTATAGAAGATAACATCGGACTAAGATGTAGATGTGAGGTCCGAGATGCAGAAGTGGTAAAGATGGCAAAAGAAGGGAAACTTGCCGGGTGGAGCTTTGGATTTGTTGCACTGTCAGAAAAAAATACAGACATTGACGGGATTAGACACAGAGAAATAAGGGAGTTAGAGCTAAGAGAAGTATCAGTGTTGGATAATACAAGGATTCCGGCATACAATGGAACGTCTATAGAAATCAGGGAAACAGAAGATTTTATAGAAATCAGGGAAATTCCGGACGAAATGGAAGCGACTGACGAAACAGCAGAAAAAGAGAAGCAACCGCTAAACCAAGAATTTGAACAAAGATTTTTGAAAATCAGAGCCGGCTTATAGGCTCTTTTTTAATACAAAAAGGAGGATTTACAATGGGATTAAAAAAATTATTAGAACAAAGAGAAACAAAGCAGAAAGAAATGAAACAACTTTTAGAAACTGCTGAAACAGAAGAAAGAGCTTTAAAACAAGAAGAGGCAGAAAAATTTGGCAAGTTAGAGGAAGAGATAAGAGCCATTGATACATCCATTCAAGCGATTTACAAGCAAAGAGAACTTGAGGATAATGCACCAAAAGAAAAAGAAGAAAAAAAAGAGGAAGAAACGCAGGAAGAAAGAGACTATAAAGCCTTTGATGCTTTTATCCGTGATGAAGTTGAAACGAGAGATGCTACTGTACTAAATAAAGGTGACAATGGAGCTGTAATTCCATCTACAATTGCAAATAAAATTATTGATAAAGTTGTGGATATGTGTCCTATCTATCATGATGCAGAACATTATAACTTAAAAGGGAAAGTAGCTATACCTTATTATGATGAAACAAGCGGTAAAATTGATATGGATTACGCAGAGGAAGGAACTGACGGAGAAAGTGGCTCAGGCTCATTCAAGAATATTACTTTAAGTGGTTTTTTAGGAAGAGCAATTACAGAGATTTCAAAGAGCTTAATAAATAATTCACAGTTTAATGTCACAGATTTTGTTATTAATAAAATGGCTCGAGCAACTTCTTTATTTTTAGAAAGAGAAATGCTACATGGAACAGATGAAAAAATCGATGGTTTGAGGGGAATTACACAGGTTGTAACAGCAGCAGCAGCGACAGCGGTAACAGCAGATGAAATTATTGATTTGCAGGAGGAAATCCCAGATCAATACCAGGAAGATGCTTATTTTATTATGAATAAGAAAACAAGAAAAGCAATTCGCAAACTGAAAGACGGACAAGGAAACTATTTACTAAATAAAGATGCTACCAGCAGATGGGGATACACCCTTTTTGGAAAAGATGTGTATACATCTGCACAGGTAGATGAAATGGCAGCAGGAAAAACAGCTATTTACTATGGTGACATGAAAGGACTGGCTGTAAAAGTTTCAGAGGATATCAACATTGAGGTTCTAAGAGAGACCAAAGCAAGACAACACATGATAGAAGTGGTTGGATTTGTAGAATGTGATGCAAAAGTGCAGAATGCCGAAATGATTGCGTGTCTTAAAATGAAAGAGTCTTAGGAGGCAGCCTATGAAAGAAATCAAAGCTATTGTGCCATTTGCTGGAACAGTCTCGATGGCAGCAGGAGAAATAAGAGAGGTCAGTAATGAAATAGCTGCTGACCTCATAGCTGCCGGATATGCCGAGGAAGTGAAAGGAAAGCGGACACAGAAAAAAGGTGAGAAAGATGAAAGTGAGTGAAGTAACCACACAAGACATAGCAGATTACCTAAGAATTGATGATCCTAATGATATAGAAATAAAAGAGATTGAAAGAATGTGTTCTAGTGCAATTGCTTATATTACTTCTTTCACTGGATTAAACAAAGAGGAGATAGATAAGCATGAGGATATTACACAAGCTTTCTTTTTACTTGTATCAGATATGTTCGATAACCGCAATCTTTATACAGAAAACAAAGAGTCCAATGAAAATATGGCAGTAAAAAATATACTCTCTATGCATTCTGTGAATCTGCTCTAAAGAGGTGAGTCTATGCGTACTATGAGAATTGGGAAATTGAATAAACGTGTCACTTTCGTATCTTATGATGATGAAAGAGATGAACTAGGGCAGAATAAGAAAGCATTCAAAGATGTCAAGACGGTCTGGGCTACATTCGCACCAGTCAGAGGCAGAGAATATTATGAAGCCCAAAAAATACGGGAGGAAGTGACATATAAGCTGTATTGTAGATATCTTCCTTCTGTCACATCAGATATGTATATCAGGTATAAAGATAAGCTTTATGAAATCACATCTGTAATAGATGTAGATTTAGAGCATAAAATGCTTGAAATCTATTGTGTGGAAAAAATTAAGAAGGTGAACAAACTTGAATGATGAAATGATAGCAAGCGTAAGTGTAGAAGGGCTGAACGAACTAACAAGAGATTTAAAAAAAATAGTAAAAAAGTATCCTAAAAAAGCAGATGAGTTACTTAAAAAAAATGCAAGATTAACAAGAAAAGAAGTAGTTAAGAATGTAAAAAAAGAAACAAAATCAAATAAAGAAAGTAAAAAATCTCTTGCAAAAGCAGGCTCTTACAAAATTTCTCAAGTTAAAGGGTATGGAACAGAAAAATATATTGAGATTTCTGCAAATAGTCGTCACTTTCATTTAGTAGAGCATGGACATGACATTATTATGCCGAAATTTCACGGAGTGCAAGGAGAAAAAGGAAAAAGGATTCCAAACAAAAACGCAGGACAAAAAGTTGGATTTGTTCAAGGAAAACACATGATGGCAAATGCAATTAAAAAAGCGGAAAAAGATATGCCAGAGACACTATCTAAAATGGTAGACGAGCTTTTGAAAGAAGGTGGTTTTTAGTGACACTAATCGAAGTGAAAAAAGGACTGAATGAAGCATTACAAATACTGTATCAACCGCCAAAATATCAATTTTACGGGGTGGATGTTGTAGAAGGATATCAAAGACCATGCTTTTTTACAAAATTACAGCCTATCCAAATGCGACCAGAAAATTATAACACATATTTTAATCAAGTTGCTTTTTACATTACATACATGCAAAAAGAAGTAGATGAAGTTGACATGATGAAAAAAATAGAAGAAATCAAAGAATTATTTAATTTATATATCAAAGTTGATAAGAGAACACTTGATGTTACTGGCTTTGATTATGATTTTATAGGTAATGACAAGAATATTCTTGAAATCTCTATTGACCTGGAGTGGATGGACAGAATAGAACATAAAACCAATCAGCCGCTTATGGCTGATTTTTTTATACGGGAAGGAGAGAAATAAAATATGGGAATGCCTAGCATAACAATCTCATTTAATGAGAAAGCTGCATCTGCAATAAAACGTGGCGAGCGTGGAATTATTGCAATGATTCTAAAAGATGCAGTGCCGGAAAAGAATCCAATCAACATTACATCTGTATTAGATGTGCCAGATGAATTATCTAACGAAAATAAGGAGCAAATTAAGCTTGCTTTGATGGGCTATATAAATCCACCCAAAAAGGTAATTGCTTATGTAATTGAAGAGAATCCAACGGAAAATGAAGAAAATCCGGATGGAAACAAGAAGGACAACTACAAAGAGGCACTGACTGCTTTTGAAAGTATAAAATTCGATTATCTTGTAGTTCCGACTGTACAAACAGATGAAAAAACACAAGATATTGTGGATTATGTAAAAGCACAAAGAGAAGTAGATAAACTGATAAAAGCTATCCTGCCAAATGCCAAAGGGGATAGCGAAGGAATTATCAATTTTACAACGGCAGAATTAAAGGAAAATGATAAGACATACACAACAGAACAATATTGTTCTCGGATTGCTGGTATTATCGCAGGTACACCTCTCAATATGTCATGTACTTATGCATCTATGACAGAACTAACGGACTGCACAAGATTAGCAAGAGCAGAGGAAGACAAAGCGGTAGAATCTGGAGAATTGATTGCCTGGTTTGATGGAGAAAAGGTAAAACTCGGTCGTGGAGTAAACTCACTTACAACTACAACCGGAGATAAAGGAGAGCAGTTCAGGAAAATCAAAATTGTGGATGCTATGGATATGATTAGTTCTGACATAAAGACAACTATCCAGGATAACTATATTGGAAAATATGCAAACACTTATGATAATAAATGTCTTCTTATTTCAGCAATCGGCAACTATCTGGATTCACTCATAAAAGAAGAAGTTCTATCTGAAGCTTCTATCGGTATTGATATAGAGGCAAACAGAGCCTTTTTGAAAGAAAAGGGAATTGATACAGACAGTATGTCAGAGTATGAAATAAAAACAGCAAATACAGGCTCCAGCGTATTTTTAATGGCAAAAATCAGTATTGTAGATGCCATTGAAGATATTGTTCTGCCAATTGCAATTTAAGAAAGGTGATGAATAGATATGCAAAATTATAGACCAGAACAGGTAATTAATGGCACTTTTGGAGAATTATGGATTGATGATATGTATATGGCAGAAGTGACAGGATTTGAAGCTAAAGCAGCACTTGAAAAGAGTGAAGTTAATCAAACAAGGACGTTAGCAAAAGGTTATAAAATAACCGGAATAGATTGTAAAGGAACTGTCAAGCTGAATAAAGTAACTTCATATTTTATAAATCTGCTATCAGATAATATAAAAGCAGGAAAAACAACGGTTTGTACAATTACTTCAAAATTAGACGATCCAGACAGTACAGGTTCAGAGAGAATCAAATTAACAGGCTGTACTTTTGACGAACTGACATTGGCGAACTGGGAAGGAAAAAAACTTGGAGAAGAAAGTGTGCCATTTTCTTTTAGCGGTTGGGAAGTTTTAGACAGCATTTCATAAAAAAGGAGGATTTTTATATGGGAACATTAGTAGATGAATTGATGAAAGCAGATGCCAAAAAAGCCGGCGATTTAAAGAAAGGTACATATTCTTCTAAAAAGCTGGCAGAAATCTTAGGAAAAGAAGAAAAAGTTGAAATTACAATTAGGGAGATTCCATCCAGAAGAATAAACGATCTTAGTGCTTATCAATACGATAGAAAAGGCAATATGGACTACGGCAAGAATTTTGATGCAAAACTTATGAGTTGCGTAGAAGGAATTATAGAACCAAATCTTAGAGACAAAGAATTGCAAGAACACTTCAAATGCAAGACTGCTAATGAACTTTGTGAAAAACTGTTTGGATTTGAAGTGAATCATATTTCAGATGCCATAATAAGTTTGTCTGATGTTAAAGAAGATACAGAGGAAGAAATAAAAAACTAATTGAGACGAATGGGGAGGTGCAGCTTATGTACCTCCTTTTTCGTTATCACAATATCATGCCCAAGAGATTTTACAAAATGGGCTATGGAGAAAGAGAAATAGTGCGTTCTATGATGCACTATGAAATGGAACAGAGACAAAAAGAACTTGACAGTATAAGAGGAGGCTGATACAGTGGGAAAATTTATAGATGTAACACTGAGACTTGTTGACAAAATGACAGCTCCCCTTACAAATGCAGGAAAAGCCCTAGCAAATCATGCAAGCCAATTTCAAAAAGCAGGAAAACAAATTCAAAATGCAGGAAAGGCTATTAGCAATGTTGGAAGTTCCATGACAAAAGGAATTACAGTACCAGTTGCAGCCGCAGGAACGGCTTGCATAAAGTTAGCTGCTGATTTTGAGCAGGGAATGAGTAAAGTACATGCGACAATGGGAGACTTAGAAAAAACAAACAACAAATCTATGAAAGAGATAGCAAAAACTGCTAGTGAAATGGAATTGAAAGTAGATACAAGTCTTTCAAAATCAGAACAACAAATGGATCTGCTTTCACAGATGGCTAAAAAAATGGGGGCAGAGACAAAGTATTCAGCGACAGAAGCAACAGAAGCATTCAACTATATGGCGATGGCTGGATGGAAAACGAATGATATGCTAAACGGTATCAAGCCTGTAATGGAGCTTGCGGGTGCATCTGGTGAAGATTTAGCTTTGACATCAGATATTCTTACAGACAGTCTGACTGCTTTTGGAAAGACAGCAAAAGATACGGAACATTTTGCCAATGTAATGGCAGCAGCTTCTTCTAATGCAAATACAAATGTAGCTATGCTAGGAGAATCTTTCAAATATTGTGGTCCAGTTGCTGGAGCATTAGGATATAGTATAGATGATACTTCTGTAGCTTTAGGATTAATGGCAAACAGCGGAATTAAGGCAAGTAACGCAGGTACAGCACTAAGAACCCTTTTCACAAATATGGCAAATCCTACAGACACAATGGCGACAGCAATGAAAACTTTAGGCGTGTCATTGGATGATGGCAAAGGCAACATGAAAAGTTTATCACAAGTCATGAATGATTTAAGAAGTGGTTTTGGTAATCTGAAAATGCCGCAACAAGAATACACAAAACAATTGAACGCACTAAACGCAAAGCTTGGAAGTGGTGAACTTTCAACAAAGAAATATAATAAAGAGGCAGCAAGACTTGTTGAAAGAGCTTATGGTGCGGAAGGAGCATTAAAAGCACAAGCAGCCGCACAACTTGCAGGAAAAACAGGCATGGCAGGACTGCTTGCTATTGTAAATAGTTCAGATAAAGATTTTAACAAACTTACAAATGCTGTTAAGAATTCTAAAACTGCATGTCACGATATGTATGTAACTGCAAACGATAATCTGAATGGACAATTAACAAAATTGAAATCCACACTGGAAAGTATAGCGATTAGTTTCGGAGAAAAACTGACACCACACATAACAACAGCAACGAAATGGATACAGAAGATGGCTGATAAGTTTAAGAGTCTATCAGATGAACAGCAGAACACTGTCATAAAAATTGCTCTTGTAGCCGCATCTATAGGACCAGCAATTTTAATTTTTGGCAAAGTAGTTGGAACGATAGGAAGTGTAGTAAGTGCAGTAGGAAAAGTAGGAAAAGCATTCAAAACATTTGGAAGTTTGACAGGGATTATTACAAGTCCGGCAGGAATTGTAATAATGGCAGTTGCAGGAATAGCGGCAGCAGCGATTCTTTTATGGAAGAACTGGGACAAGATAAAACCTAAAATGCAAGCAGCAATAGGAGCTGTTACGAAAATATTTAAAGATTTAAAACCTAAAATTGATCCAGTTATAAAAACGGTTAGAAAAACCATTGATTCTATGAGAAAAACCGTACAGAAATCAATGCCAGCCATACAAAAAGCAACCAATAAAGCGTTTAAAGCGATACAGCCTTACATAAAAATGGCAGGGGAATTTCTGAAAGAGGTAGCAGGTATTATTAAAAATGTGCTGTCAAAAGCTTTTGATAGTGTAAAACCATTAATAGAAAAATTTGGTGATGCATTTAATGCTGTATTTCCTAAAATTTCAGGTCTAATTGAAATCTTTGCAGATATTCTTTCTTTTTTGGCACCAGTAGCACAAACAGTATTTTTTATAGCTGCGGAAAAAATAGATGCTTTTGGAAAAAAGGTATCTGAAATATTTGACGGTGTATGTCAGATTTTTGGTGGTGTATTGGATTTTATTACAGGAGTGTTTACAGGAAACTGGGAAAAAGCTTGGAAAGGTGTAAAAGATATCTTTTCAGGAATCTTCAAAACATTTGTTGCAATAGCAAAAGCACCAATAAATGGCGTAATTGCTGTTATTAATGGAGCGATTAGAGGACTAAATAAAGTTAAAGTACCGGATTGGGTACCAGGTGCCGGAGGTAAAGGAATTAACATTCCACTAATTCCTAAATTGGCAAAAGGTACAAATAACTGGAAGGGCGGTATTGTACAGATTTCAGAACGTGGTGGAGAGATTGTTGACTTGCCACAAGGCAGTAGAGTGTATCCACACGATAAATCTGTGCAAAAAGCTTATCAGGATGGAGCAAATTCAAAATCGAAGGGCGGTATCATGGTTAGCATACCAAAATTAGCAGACCAAATTATAATTAGAGAAGATGCAGACATTGACAAACTTGTAGATAAAATGATGAGTAAACTTGAAAAAGTTTCTTTAAATATTGGAGGTGAAGATATTGGATATTTATATTAGCGGACATAATGAAAGTGTGCAATTACCTATTTTGCCATCAAGCATTGGAGTACAAATGTCACAAAATAATACTTCTGTGATGATTCACAATTTTGGAGAAATCAACCTAAAAGGAAAGCGAAGTTTGTATTCTATATCTTTCAGCTCCATCTTTCCTCATGAACATTATGAATTTTGCAAATGCAAGCCATTAGATGATCCTTATGATTACGTAAAAATTTTCCGCAAATGGTTTGAAGATAATGAAACACTGATACTTTGTGTTTCGGGGACTTTAATAAGTCATTTTTGTACTATTGAGGAATTTTCATTTTCGGAAGAGGATGGTACCGGTGATGTTTTCTATACTCTTTCTTTGAAGGAGTATAGAAATCCTTACATAAAAACAGTGTGGGATGCAATAAAAACAATATTCAAAAACGATACCGTAAAAAAGGCTGCAACAAAGAGAGTCTCTAAAACAGTAAAATCACATTCTTATAAATGGAAAAAGGGCGACACGTGGAATAAGGTAGCAAAGAAAGAAACAGGTACCAGTGCAAACGGGAAAGCTTTAAAAAAGCTAAATAAGAAAGTAATAAATGCTGCAAAGAAAGAATACCGAAAGAAACACCCAAAAGCTAAAACAATAAAGGAAAATGTTGCTTTGATTGGTAAAAAGGTTGTGATTAAGGTATGATAAAAATTAAGTGGAAAAAGGAATGGATTGAATTTGAGAAAGCGGAATGGAGCGGAACATCAGAACAATGCTCCAGGCAGCTTTCTTTTTCGCTTCCACATAATCCGTATGATAAAGAATTTTCAAACAAGAATATAAAACTTGGAGACTTGATTTATTTATACAATGATAAGAAATGTTTGTTTGTGGGAACGGTAACAAGCAGGGAAATATCCGCCGAAATAGGCACGAGGGAATATGCTGCACAAGATTTCATGCATCATTTACTTAGAAGCAGTGGTACCTTTAAGTTTAAAAATGCGTCACCAGAAACAATTACAAAAAAGCTATGCAAAAATCTTAACATCACAGTTGGAACCTTGGCAAAAACGGGGGTGAATATTCCTAAGATTATTTTTGAAGAGCAGCCATACTATGACATGATTGTGAGAGTGTACAGGAAGGCAAAAGCAGCAACTAAGAAAATCTATATGCCTGCCATGGACGGAAAAAAGGTATCTGTAATTGTGAAGGGTACAAGCTCGGGAGTTGTACTAGAGCAAGGAAAAGATATTACAGAAGCGTCTTACTCAGATACAACAGACAACATGGTAGATAAAGTTGTTATTTATAATGATAAGTTGAAAAAACTTGGAGAGATAAAAGATGATAAAAATATATCAAAATATGGTATTTATCAAAGTACTTATACAAAGGAAAAAGGAGTAAATGCTAAGAATGTCGCAAAATCAATGTTAATTGGAGTAACAAAAGAAGCACAAGTCACAGCATTAGGAAATATAAAAGCAGTTTCTGGTAAAAGCATAAAAATCAAAGATAGTGCCACTGGACTTACAGGCACATTTTATATAAGTGCAGATACACATACTTTTGAAGATGATACACACATGATGAATCTGGAACTTGTGTGGAAAAATGTGAGTGAAGAGGGTGCGGATGTTTATGAGCCGAGTAAATCAGAAAAAGCGAAGAAAAAACTTTCAAATGCATCAAAATGTTATTACTTGGAAAATTCTAGTGTATATCACTCTTCAAAATCATGTACAGCTTGTGCAGGAAAGAAAAACCTTAAAACATCCACAGTTGCAAAAATGAAAAAAGTCAAGATTGCCAGAGGAAAAAATAAAGGAAAGCGTAAGTATAAAGCTTGTAGCAAGTGCTGGAAGTAGGTGTATGCTGTGAATGGATACGAAAAACTGATACATATAATCAGGCAGGAAGCAAAAAGGAACCAGGAAATTTATAAAATAAAACGTGGAACTATGACAAGCACAAAATCATGTGCCGTTGGAGAACTGGAACTGGATGAAGATGACTTAATCAAGGCAGATATTGAATTGAAAAAAGGTGATGAGGTGTTGATTGTAAAGTTGTCAGAGGATACTTGGGCAATTTTGTGTAAGGTGGTGAATGTGTAATGTTTCCATTTGATATCGAAGAGGACGAACTGGAAGAACAGGAAGACAAGCAAGAAGAAAAAGAACCAACGGACTATGAGATAGATTTTACTACAAATAGATTGACTGGAAGAATAATTACAGGGCTTGCCGCAATTGTGCAGTGGGTAAAAATTGCTTTCAGTATAGACAGATATGTCTATACACAGTATTCCTGGGATTATGCAAATGAACTTAGTACATTGATAGGCAAGGGATATACACAAGAAAGAATAACCACAGAAGCTTACCGTATGGTAACAGACACATTGTCATTAAATAGTGATATCACAGGAATAAGCAATTTTCAATGTCAAATAGAAGGAGATGTACTAACAATATCGTTCACACTCCTAACAAAATACGGGGAGGAGGATGTTAATGTACGAAGATAGAACACAAGAAACTATTGTCTATGAAATGCTGGAGGATTTTGGAGCAGATGTTAGGACAGACGAAGGCTCTTTAGCATATAATGCTTGCGTAAAAATAGCTTCAGAACTTGAAGACACCTATGCAGATTTAGACGAATTAAATGATAATATACTGCCAGATACACAAGATTTAGACCATTTAATAAGATATGCAAGAGAAAGAGGTATACATTACAAGTATGCTACAAATCCGGTTGTAAAAGCAGAATTCCAGCAAGAGATTGAAATAGGAGAAAGATTCACTTGCAATGACTATATTTACACAGTAGCTGAGCGTATAGAAGGATACAATTATAAGCTGGAGTGTGAAACTGAGGGTACTGCTGCCAATGGAAATACTGGACAACTTGATCCTGTTGACTATGTGGACGAATACGAAGGCGGAAGTATTATAGAAATTTTGAAATATGGCATGGATGACGAAGAGGAAGAAGAGTTTCGGCAAAGAGTATTGAATAGTTTTGATTCTATGGCTTTTGGTGGAAATAAAGCGGACTATAGACTATATATTGATGCGATTACTGGTGTTAGCGGATGCAAGCCTAAAAGAAGAGAACCGGATAGTGAGTGGATAAACATTTGGATTGCTGGAACGGATAACATGGCTGCTGGCGAAGAACTTGTAAAAAGAGTACAGGAGATGATAGACCCAGAAGAATCCAGCGGAGAAGGGGACGGGATGGCTCCTATATGCCACAAAGTAAAAATTCTAAGCGTAGAAGAAAAGAGCATTAATATAACAACCACAATTTTGTGGAAAGAAGGATATAGTGCAGGTACATCACAATCAAGAGTAGAGCAGGCTATTGAAGAGTATCTAAAAGCTCTAAGAAAGACATGGGAAGAAAACGAGATGAACAACATAATTGTAAGAGTGTCACAGATTGAAGCAAGAATTCTAAATATAGAGGAAGTGGAAGACGTACAAGATACCATGCTAAATAACTTGTATGACAATGTTACTCTTGACTTTACGCAAATACCGATTTTGGGAGGTGTTGCTATTGTTTGAAGCACCCGAAATAATCAGACAAATACCAGACATTAAACAAATCTATGAAATAAATGAAAAGCAGATAGATAAGCTTAACGAAGCGGTCTATCAATTGGATAGTGATATTTTTCTGGAAGATATGGGAAAATCCCAGATAGAACGCTGGGAGAACATTCTTAATATTATACCTTTTGATGATGACAGCATAGAAGATAGAAGATTCCGGATCCAGACAAGAATATTAGAAAGACCGCCATACACATACAGAATATTTGTAAAGAAATTAAAAGGATTGTCTCTAGAATCGAAAGTAGAAAGGTCAAACAATCACATTATAGTAATTATTGAGCCTATATCGCTAAAAATGAAAGATGAAATAAAAAGAATGCTTGGTGAGATTCTTCCGCTTAATCTGACATATTGTATTGTGGTACTAATAGAAATTTCTTTTGATAATAAAAACTTGGAACAATTCCAAGCCAACAAAATAAATTTACATACATCTTTTAAAGATGATGCTGGGAAAGTTGTCGTATCACAGACTTTGAGAACAGAAGTAAACTCTTTTACAGAATCTATCGAAGCAAGTGTAACAACTCTAAAAAATGCCTGGTACTTTGATGGCACATTTTGTTTTGATGGTGAAAAACAATTTAATGCAGAAGTAAAGAAGGAGGTATTATAAAATGGCTGATGCAGTAGTAACAAAAATAGCAAGAAATAAAATGCTTCGTGCGAGGGCAGGAGAAATATCACTGCCAAAAATCACAGGTTTTGCCTTTGGCGATGGTGGGGTAGATGATTCAGGGAATGTACTCACACCAGACACAAATCAAGAGGAGCTTAATTCTGAACTGCTTAGAAAAGAAATCGACAGCTATATTATGATTTCAGAAACGAAGTGCAAGTATGAGTGTACATTGGGAAATGAGGAATTAGCAGGAGAAAGCATAAGCGAGATGGCTCTATATGATTCGGATGGTGACTTAGTAGCAATTAAAAACTGTATGCCTAAAGGAAAAGATAATGATTTTGAAATGAAATTTGAAATCGTGGACTGTTTTTAGGAGGTGTATAACATGAAGACTTATAAAACGGATTCTCCTCAATTTTCTGAAACTCTAAATATAGTTGAAACTACAGACCCTGTACATGCCGATTCAATAAATGGTATTAATAAGGGACTGTTTGAAAATACTCTCGTAGTAAAGAAACAAATAGATGAGGTTCAAAACACTTGTGCAAAAGGGGAAGGAATTAAGTTTTCTGTAGAGAATGGTATCTTAACAGTAACTTATGATGATGGAATAGAAGAAAATGCAATGGAAGGAAGTGAGTAGTTATGGGACAAAAAATACAGATTGCAGATAAGCCAACACTTGATACAATATTATCTAAGATGGAACAGTTAGAAACTAAGGTAAGTAGTATAAGTAGTACTGTAAGCAGTTTACAAACAAGTAATACTAGCTTAGCAACTAAGATAAGCAGTTTAGAGAGTAGTAATAGTGCCTTAAATACTAATGTAAATAGTATAAGTACTAAAGTAGATACTTTAGAGAGTAAATTGAGTACTTTAACTACTAATGTAAGCAATTTATCTTATTCATTTATAGATGAATTAAGCTTGACAGGAATACAATTTTTTTCACAAACTGTTTCTGGCCAAGACTCAAAAACCTTATTGGATTTTTGGGGAAGAGGTATTGTATATTTAACAACTACAGGTGGTACTTTTACAATGACATTAGATGGGTTAAATGTTAATGTGGGTTATTTTAATATAGCCACAAATCAATACCGCATCCCGTTTACTAGTTCAATAAAAATTGTAGTATCAGGTGGAGGTGTTAGTGGTAGTAGGAAAACAGACGCAATTATAAGATATGTAAAATAGATAGATGTAATATATAAAATTATATAATTATGAGGGAATATCTGAATTGTAAAAAATTTATTGACAGTGACAATGTGGTAGATGTTTAAACCATAAGAATAGAATTATAAAACTAAACTGAGCATAAAAGTAAAGTTCCACCAGTGCAACCAGAACTGATAATCAAGGCACTCAATTGGGTGTCTTTTTTTATACAAAAAAACAAGAAAGAAGGATGATTTATGAAGAATTATGTAGGAACAAAATTTATTGAAGCAAGAGAAATGACAAGAGGAGAGTACAACGATTACAGAGGTTGGAAGATACCAGAAAATGAGAATCCAGCAGATAAAGGATATCTTGTAAAATATTCCGATGGATATGAAAGCTGGTCTCCTAAAGATGTATTTGAAGAGGCATATAAAGAATGCAATGGTATGACGTTTGGTATTGCAGTAGAACTGTTGAAAAAAGGATTTAAAGTTGCTAGGGAGGGATGGAATGGAAAAGGGATGTATCTGTTTTTGGCACATGGGGAAGATATTCAGTCATGTACCGGTATTAATGAGAAATGTGTAGATGTAATTTGTATGAAAACAGCTCAAGACACAGTAGTTTTTGGCTGGTTAGCAAGTCAAACAGATATGTTAGCAGAAGATTGGGTAATTGTAGAATAGAGAAGGTAAAAGGGGCTTTGTAAGGTGCAAGGCTCCTTTTAGATTGGAGGAAATTATGAACAAATTAGCAAATGTGCTGGGAGCAATCCAGCAAAACAATGTTATCAAACTGGTAATATTATGTGTCATTATTGACACAATTTTTGGATTCTTGCGGGCAGTAAAGGAAAAACGATTTAATTCTAACTTTGGCATCAATGGTGCCATCCGTAAAGTTGGTATGTTGATCAGTACCATTGCTTTAGTGCTTGTAGATAGGATTATGAACCTGAACTTAATAGGATTCGTTCCAGAGCAGATAAGGAACTATATTTCATTGCAGCATGTAGGAACAGCAGAGTTTTTCGGAATACTCTACATCTGCTATGAGGTAGTAAGTATCCTGAAGAACATGACACTTTGCGGATTGCCAGTAAAGAAAATCTGGCTGGCAGTCAGAAAATTCATGAACAAATACACGGATGAATTAGTTGAATATGAGAATGAGGAGGAATAGTTATGAGAATTTTACTAAC
>CAMWUK010000085.1 GCA_947177415.1 uncultured Clostridiaceae bacterium | reverse complement strand
GGCTGCTTTAGCAGCAAATTGAACCTACCGGCTTTAGCCGGTAGTGGTTCAGTTTTAACTGTACCGTCTGGTTGCTCTTCCAGATAAGATATCCGTACTGCATAAGGTTTTCTACGGTTTCCTGATAATTTAATGACACTTCCATATCCATTCGGTAATTTCATTTAAGTACCTCCAATCAGTTTAAAAACATTTTTTGTATACTTAATTTTATATGGATGGGGAGATAAAATAAATAGGATTTCATAGACGAAAAGATGTAAGTAGAAAAGAAAATCTTTCTAACATTGATGCTGGAATAGAAATGGAAGAATGAATAAATAAATTTACCTCCCAGTATTGTACTGAGAGGTATTTTCGCTTGTCTTTTTAATTCCATTCAAAATAACACAACTCTAAGTGTGGTTTAACTTGGTTTTTATTTTCGTTCAATATAATATAATTTATTGCTTCCACTAGATGGTTTTTTGTGAAATATATAAGTTTCTCGCATAAATTCTTTTAGAATAGGAATTTTTTCTTCACCAATTTGTGATAAAAGTGCCATATATATGTTTTTTTGTAAAAAACCTGGATTTTTTTGAATAAAGTTTATGGCAACTTCTGCAACCTCACGATATAGCATAAGATATTCTAAAGCAGCTTCTTCGTCATTTGGATTTTCATATGCATTAGCATCCATACATACCCGAATTACTCTTTGGGCATCATCCCAGCTACCTAGTTTAATATATAACCTCACTCCATAGTCTCTACAGTTTATAAGAGGAGGAAGTCCAGCTGAATCTTCTCTAAAATAATTTATAACAGGTTTTAGTATTTTTAACGATTTTTCACAAGCTTCAATTTTGGGAAGTATTTCTTTACCAGTTCTAATTTGTTTGGACAGATTAAAAAAAACATCTAATATGTGTTTGTTATCCCATGTTTCCCAACCATCAATTTCTGAAAAGTCAAATTCTATTTTTTTTGGTATATCTTCATTTTCAATAGGCGAAAGTTTTGTTGAGGAAACATTTTGTTGATGTTCAGTTGTTCTAGTTCCTTGTTTGCGAATTTCTCTTAAATGAGATTTGACTATTTCATGAGTTTCTTCTAACAAGACCAATATTTTTTGTTCAAGTTCAAAATTCTTAAAGATTGGTATAGGTGTTTCGTAGTTATTCAAGGATATATTTGCATACATCATATCATGTTGCAGTGGCAATGCATTTATGTCTGTAGGAAAGTATTGGTTTAGGTCAATCGCATCTGCATAAAAATCACGTTGTATAAGTTTTGAAAGTGTTGATGTAAATAAAATAAGCTGATTCTTGATGTATCTGTTATTATTAAAGCCAAAGTATTCATAATTCTTAATTATATCAGCTACTGTGAGAGGAAATTGAAAAGTATATTTTAAAATTAATAGATAGTTCATAGGCATATATGAATTTTCATTAATATTGTCAGCCTCTAACAGTTTTAATGCTAAATCTGCACGTTGTTTTGCAATACAAGTTAAAGTAAGTGCTTTTGATGTGTATAACTGAAAAGAACTGTTATTATAACAACTTCTTAATTTTAAGGTTATATCAAATGCTTTTTCTAAATTTCCCTCAAGCATATGTCTCTCAAGTCCATAGTAAAAAAGAAAAGCATAACCCACATTATTTTTTGAAGAAAAAGGATTGGAAAGAAATTCCCAATACAGCCAACGTTGTTCAGGTGTCAGTTCTTTATATGTAGGAAAATAAGGCGGGCGTTCAACAGGGGTATTGATTGGTGGTTTGGACACAGGTAATGCTAAGTATAGTACACTTGGCTCTTCGCTGACGGATGAGAACATAATTTTGTCTTCAATCGTCCTATTGTTTGTTGGAGTGTAATTTTTACGAATGCCATCTCCAATCCAAACCATATCTGCTATTTCGTGAGCAATATTAACCAGAAGATTTGAACTTGAGAAGATAGAATTCTCTGCAGGTAAATTTTTATCAGTATCACAGTTTTGTGCAGAAAAATTATTCTTGATATTACAATATAGTTCTTCAAGAAATGCAATGTTAGCCTTTTCAAGATTTTCATTATTTTTCATCTTTTCATACAATAAGTCCAATTTCTTGATTTTTCCATTTGCTGTTTTTAGTGAGTTAATATCATGTCTTATATTCCGTTCAATAGCCTGATTTATAATGACAACACGATTTTCGATCATGTGATTCTGAGTTTCAGATATTGATTGTTTTAAAGTATAACCTGCGTTTCTAAGTTCATCATCTTTGTATAAAAGTAACTTGTTTAATGTGTTGTATACAGTTAAATAACGCCTTAAAACAGTATCTAAGTTATTTGATTCATTTACTAGTTGAATGCTCTCAACTAAAATGTCAACCTGCCTTTTTATAGAATCTTGTTTCTCGTCAGGAGAGAACACATACTGATTTGAATTAATATCAATTATGTTATTTTCATGTTGCTTCTCTTTCTTATGTTTTATAATGCAGCTTATTAGCACAAGTACAACCCCAATAATAAAAATGGCAATAGCTATTTTTATTAAAGGAAGTAAGTATGACACAATAGCAAACAAGATTAGAATAGCAAAAAGATTTCCTAAAAAATTTCCTTTTTTCTTCATTGTTTCTCCTTATCTTTCCTTGAACCAGTCAAGGTTTATCACTTTTGTTTTTGCATCTTCTTTCGATACCATTCGAAAGATGTTACTTTTGAATTTCTTATTAGTTTCTTAGAACCTGCTGCAACAGATTCTTTTTTTTCTTTTTTGTTTTTGGCTTCGGTACCACTCGAAGCTATTATTTTCCCAGGCAGTCAGTTCCTGTTCTTTTCAGTGGTTCATCTTCTGCAACAGACGAAACTTTCGCACTTTCTACACTCAATTTCTCTGTGCGTTCTCGAATGTTTTGTTTGTATGGTTCTATACAATCGCGATAATTTAGAACTAGTTCTAGTTCATCTTTGCTTAGACTAGAGAATGGTGTATCTGTTTTTCCGATCAAATAGTCTAAGGAGACATTAAACGTGTATGCTATTCGAAGCAATTCTGATAAAGTTGGCATTCGATTCCAACATATATCAAAAAAGTCTTCCGATGTTATATGAAGAGTATCAGAAGCATTTTCTTTATTAATATTGTTTCTAATACAAAGTTCTTCAAATCGAGAACGAAAGTGAGCATCAGATTCGCTTAAATATATAGGAATTTTTTCTGTACCAATCCCAGAGGCACTATCTAATAAAACATGTGTGGAGTTTGTGGCTCCAGTTAGATAATCTACATCATAGCCAGTTATATTTGCAATTTTTTTTATTAGTGGCATAGTTGGAACATATATACCTTGTTCTAATTTGGCTTCAAGCGTTTTAGAAATACCAATTTTTTCAGCAAATTTATCTATTGATAATTGTTCACGTTTTCGATATTTAAAAAGTATTGAACCCAATCTATTTTGCACATGAGAGTATCTCCATTCTAAATCAGATTCTTTAATGCGATTGTCAGATACACCTAATAGGTAGTCAGTAAAAACTCCAAAATAAGTTGCAATCTTGGTAACAATGTCTGAATTTGGTTCAACAATTCCTGTTTCGTATTTGGAAATATCAGACTTTGATATATCTAATATTTCAGCAAGTTGAAGTTGGGTTAATCCATTTTCTAAACGAAGTTCTTTTAATCTTTTTGCTAAAGTCATATAATCACCAATTTGTTCTTCTGGTTTTGATATAGTATCAGAGAGAGTATCATTTCCAAGTAAATAATCAGTAGAAACTTTAAATAACGAGGTGAACTTGCTTAAAGTTTCTATATCAGGTTCTCTCTTTTCTGTCTCGTATAAAGATAGGGCAGAACGGCTGATGCCTATTGACTTTGCCAGTTCCGCTTGCGTTAATCCATGCCTTTTTCTTAATTCTGCAATACGTTTTCCAAACATAGGAAACCTCCTTTATTATAATTGTACTCTACAAAATGAAACAAAACAACAATGAAAAGAAAATGTTTCAAAAAGTAACAAAAGTAGTTGACAAAATGTAGCACCTATGCTAATATTTACTTGTGCTTCATAATGAAGTAATTTGCAAAGGAGGTGCGACATGAAAAGAGAGCAACTAGTTAAAACTCGAAAAAGTCTTGAAATGACACAGGCAGATATAGCAACAGCTGCTGGGATTCATAGGAGCTATTATGGACTTATAGAAAACGGAAATAGAAATCCTACACTCCAGATTGCTACCAAAATTGCTACAGCCCTTGATTCAAGCGTTGAGCAGTTGTTTCCAAATGATATTTTTTTTGCTAACAAATGCTACGAAATGAAACAGTAAACTATATATGTGATTATAAAACATGGAGGCGAAAATCAAAATGTCAAATATAGCAACAAAGACAAGCTCTAATATCTTCTATCAGGCACGTTGCAAAGCATCAACACACAACAAGCAGTTGAGTAGTCGTGAAGGAGCAGCTGACATTATGTCAATAGACAGAGGCAGGCTGTACCGAATAGAAAGAGGTATCACTAATCCGTACCCAGAAGAAATACATTTGATGGCAGACCTTTATCGTGCTCCCGAATTGCGTAATTACTATTGCAAAAATTGTTGTCCTTTAGGAGAGGATGTACCTGAAGCAGGTGTAAATGAGTTAGATAGGATTGTAATTAAAGCTCTTGCATCATTTCAAAAATTGGACAACACAAAGGAGAGTTTGTTGGATATTACAGAAGACGGCATTATTACAGAAGATGAAAAACCAGAGTTAAAAAAGATTATTAAGAACTTAGAGGAGCTGGAAGTAGTAACTCAGAACTTAAAAATTTGGGTAAAAAAGAATCTATAGTACATATTGCTTACAGTAAAAAAGGAGGGATGAAGGATGGAAGCAACAACAGGTATTATTGAAAAACCTAAAAGACTATTTGTTACACCAGCTGATGTTATGGAACTTTTTGGGTGTCAGAAAAGTTATGCTGGAAATGCAATTCGAGAAGTTAATAAAAAAGCCAAAGAACAATGTGGACATGCCCTCCCGGCTGGAAAGGCAAATAAGTATCTTTTTGCGGAAATGTTTGGCATTCCGCTAGCTGATATTGAAGAAGTAATGGCAAAAAATAGGAGGGATCTTATGTTAGAAGATTTAATACTTGTCTTTACTAATGCACACAAGAAGTCTATAGAGAACTGGACCGATGGAGAGATTCAAAATGTTTGGATTGATAAAGACGGAAATGTATGCATTGCCTATGAAAGTGGGAAATGGTGGCATTATTGCAAAGACAAAAGTGGCAAAATTGAATGGTGGTAGAGGTTATTTTTAGAGAGGTTCCAAAGATAGGAGGTTGATAAAATGGCATATTACAATACTTGTCCGCATTGTGGTTGTAATCTGGATCCAGGCGAAAAATGTGACTGTGGACAGAGGAGACAAGAGAATTTATCAAGAAAGCAAGAGTTTTTTTGTAAGCATCTAGAGACAGAATCAGAAACAGGTCAAATGAAATTTATATTTGATGAAAGGAGTGAGGTGGTATGCAAGTAGAGATGTCGTATGAGCAGATAAAATATTTGAGGATATATCTAATTATGACAACAATGAAGAGGAAAGAAGAAGTAAATACTTGGAAGAAGATTGCAGAAGAGAAACAGGAAGGAACAAAAGAAAAGGAGAGTGCAGAGGATAACATTGCTCTTTTTGAGGACATAAACAGAAACATAGAAGAGATTATGAAAGTGTTAGATGAAAGTATGCTAATGCTGTCTGAGACACAGGAAAAGGGGCGGGATATTTGATTAGATGGCCTAAAAGGGAAAGTATGAACAAAAATGCATTTCCGCTGTTTTGGCTGTATGAGTTATATGAATCAAAAAGAGAAACAGTAGTAGTGCATAATGGAAGAATAGTAGAACAGAAAAATAATTTATCGGAGGAATTAGAACATGCAACAGATTGTAAGCAAGAAAGAAGTAGAGGAGCTGCTAAAGTGCAAAATCACAGATAAGCAGTTTCATGAAGCATTAGAGTATGCCCAAAAAAAGCAGGCATACATATATGAGCAAGAACCGAGAGAAGTTGTTATGCAGCACTGGTATCTCGTAAAGCTGACAGAAGAATATGTCAGAAGTCTTGCGTTATCAAAATTCACAATGGATTTATGCAGAAAACTTAGCAATATGGAAAAAGAGCACCTCACAAAACACGAAGGTACTCCAACAAGCAATCATATTGTAACAGTTTCTGCTTTATAAATCAAGTATAAATTTACAATATGGAGGTAAAAATCTATGAATGAATTATCTATTTCTAAACAATATCCGGCGAATAAGTATAATCTGTTAGGAAATACAGATGTAATGGTAGAAATACCAGATATCAAATCGCCAGTTGTGCAGGCTGTGCAGCTTGACCCTAATCCAGATAAGGGAGATGTATATATACAGCAAAAAGGCTGGACAGACAATAATAATCAAAAGACTTATCCCCACAAATATGCAATTACAAAAAATGGACTAAAAAAATTGGCTGATGGTGCTGGTATTAAAATGATTTCCAGCGAGCATGTAATTCCAACAACTTGCCAAAAATGTGTGGCTGTTAATCAAAACACAGGCAAAGTTGTCCAGTGTGGTAATTGTCGCAATAAGGATGTAGCTTATCGTGTGACAATATCTGTTCCTCAATTAACAGGAGAAGTGTTAACGGTAGAAGATACACATGAAATTATTGTAGATAATGTAACCCCAGGAATGAGTGAAAAACAGAAAGCTGAATTTATGAAACATTTGCCACAGATTTGTGAGGCGAAGGCATTGAATGGAGCAATTCGTACAGCTTTACACATTAAAGGTACATATTCAATTGAAGAATTACAAAAACCTTTTGTTGTGGCATATTTAGTACCTAACCTTAATCATGAAGAAGTAAAAGAGGCAGCAATAAGAAATATGTTTCAGTCTGCATCGAACATATTTGGATGTACTCCAAGTATACAGCAAATTGAAAGCAGAGTGCCAGAAGAGGCTTCTATCGAGGCGGCTGATGGAGAAAATTTTGATAAATATATAGATGGAACTTACACACAGGAAGAATCTACACAGGATCAGTTCTCAGTTGAGCAAAGTGTGCCAGAGCGAAGAAACGATTTTTATTGTGACAAATGTGGGGAACATATTTCAGAAAAGGTTTGGGACTACTCCGTTGATAAGTTTGAAAGACCACTTTGTTATAAATGTCAAAAGAGTGTAAGGGAGGGAAGGTAATGAAACTGATTAAGATTTCGACAGAACTTGAAATGACAATACACGATTTTCCCAATGGTACGCATGCACAACAGAATGAGTTTTTGCGAGAATTAATAGGAAATAACTGTGAATTATATGAACATGTAATGCCAAGACGTTTATATACAGAATTGAATATGCAGAACCGCCCATCAAAGGTTGCTGGACAATGTGTAAGTATGTTGATTGATGAAGAGGGATTATTAAAGAAGAATATCCCGAACTTGATTGGCAGTTACCTCTATGAAACTGATAAACATAATCAGCCAATTATGGGAAATATTCTGTTTGTCGGTGAAAAGTGGACTAGTGATGGTATTGATTTCTGTGGTATTGAGGAATCTGTGTTTAAAGAGTTGGAGATGCGATTGAATAATATGATTCACACAATGAAACAAATGAAGGAGGTAGACAAATGAGCATACGGATTCTTCATACGGCCGACTGGCATATTGGAAAAAGAAGAGGACCAGTAATAGATGGTGTAAACCTTAGAGAAAAAGATACAGAGCTTTGTGTAGAAAGGGTTACAGAGATTGCAGAAATGGAGCGGCCAGACATTACCATGGTTTCTGGTGATTTAATTGATGTTGCAGGAACTTACTCTGAAAGAGGGCATCATGAAGAAAGGGTTGTATTCCGAGCGATTTCAAAATTAGCAAAGTACAGTAAATATGTGATTGTTTTGAGAGGTACTCCGAACCATGATGGAGGAGAATTTTTTCTTGCATTATCGGATTATTGTGAACAGTTTGAAAATGTTAGTACAGTTATGGAGCCCAGAGTGGTACATACAGAGTTTATGGATGTAGCTTGTATTCCTGGTTTTGATATTGGATATTATAGAGCAAAATCCCCAGGGCTTTCTAAAGAGGAGGAAAATATAGAATTTTCCATAGAATTAAATAATATTTGTATGGGATTAAAGACATTATGCTCTGAAAATCTTCCATCCGCTTTGATGGCACATTATACAGTGCCAGGCTGTAATACAGAGAGCGGACAGAGTACATTTTTGCAACAATTCGAGCCAGTGTTATCTTCGGAAGCCTTGAATACAGCAGGATATGACATAGTTTGCCTGGGGCATATCCACAGACCACAGCAGCTCCCTAATGTTCCGAACACTTTTTATGCTGGTGCAGTGAACGCTTTGAATTTTAATGATGAAGGGCAAGAAAGAGGTTTTTACATTCATGAGTTTGAAGATAGGTTCCATATAAACAGCAGATTTATGAATACTCCACATAGAGAGTTTATCACTCTTAATCTGGATGTTGATGATATTCATCAGATTAATAATGGGGCTTTAGGGCTGGTAGTTGCAAAGTGGGCTGACAAAGTAACTGACAAAATAGTCCGGATATTTTATGACAGTACAGAAGAGGACAAAAAAGCTTTCAACAGGTCATTGCTGGAAAAGAAGCTGCTGGAAGATGGAGCTTTCATGGTCTGGGATATTGCACCAAAAAATGTTGTATCTGAACCGAACAAAAAGGAACTCGGAAAGCGTTCTGATCCGGAAGAAAATCTCAGGGAATTTCTGTCGGAGAGGCAACTTCCGGAAGATAAGATTTTAGAAATAACAGATAAAGCAAAACCTGTCATACAACAAGCGTTGACAAATGGAAACAATTTTATACTTACAGGAGAGTTTGTTCCAGTCAGCATTGAGGTTAAAAATTATCGGAATTATGCAGAAGAAACCTTTGATTTTACTGATATTTCCTTCTGCACGATTAATGGGCAGAACGGAGCAGGCAAGTCTTCACTTTTCATGGATGCAATTATCGACTGCCTGTATGAAGATCCAAGAGAAGGAGATAAACGGGGCTGGATTCGGAAGGCTGATGGAGTACGTTCTGGATCAATCACCTTTACATTCCGTATTGGAGAACAGGTGTATCGTGTATCCAGGGCACGTACTAAATCAGGAACATTGACCTTGAGTTTGTCAGAAAAGATAGAAGGTGAATGGGAGAACCGAACCGGTAACAAGTCAAATGATACACAAAAAACGATAGAGCAGATTCTTGGAATGGATAGCATGACTTTTAAGTCTTGTGCTCTTATCATGCAAGATCAGTATGGATTATTCTTGGAAGCAAACAAAAAAGAACGCATGGGTATTCTTAGTAAACTCCTTGGATTAGAAATTTACGATACCATGCATAAAACAGTTGCAGAAAAGGTTAAGGAATACAATGCAAAGGCAAATGATTTGAAACAGACCATTGGTATCCATGAAACGACAATGAAAGAATGTGGAGAACCAGAGGTTATGATTTCCGTTTTGTCAGAAAGCGTAAAGGAAAAAGAAATACTGTTAAAAGCAAAAACAGACGAGAGAGATAAAAACAAACTGGTACTCACGCATCAAAAAGAGGCGGTAGAAAGAAGAAACAAGCTGTTGGCATCCATTACTACTCTTCAAAGTAAAAAGGCAACGATAGAACAAAGTAAAGCCAATCAGCGGGCAATTGTTGATAGTAGTGCAATTATATTAGGTGAAAAGGCGGAAATTGAAGAGAAAGTTGCTGAATACAAAACTCTTTTACAACGTGAGTTGGAACTGGCTGGGGAATCTGCACTCTATTCCTCTAAAAAGCAGGAGACTGAAAACCTTGAAAGACAGGCAGTAATGGAGCAGGAAGCTATTGACACATATAGAAAAAGGGTAGGACAGAAAGAGAATGAGTTGTCACTGGCACAGCCGACAGAACAGGATGCAGTTGTCAAAGAGAAAGCAGAGCAATACACCCAGAAGAAAGCAGAATTGGAAAAAATGCAGGAAAAAGCAGTTGCTTATCAACAGGCAAAGACAGAATATTCCGCAGCTGTATTCCATCATGAAGAAACAATGCGAAAGTTTGATGCGGAAAAGCAGAAAGCAGATGAACAGAAAAATGTTCTCGAGAAAAAAGTGGAAATTCTCAAAGAATCAGGATGTGTGGATATTGATAATGCACATTGTAAGTTTTTGCAGGATGCCATTGAGGCAAAAGAGGAGCTGGCAACACTTGATGGATTGTATGTGGATATTGCAGGCAGACGGGATACCGAGCTTGCAAAATCAAAACTGGCAGTTGATGAAAAGCATGCAGAAATGAAAGCGATAGAATTTGATGCAGCTACACTCACAATTCTTCAAAATGAATGTGCAAATCTGCTTCCGTATGTGTCGCAGCTTGAAGCTATCAACCAGCGTGAGAGTAAAATTGTCCTGTTAGAAGCTGATATTAAGCATTTACAGTCAAACATACTTGAAGCAGAAAAACGGGTTGACAAGATCAGAGCAGAAGGCATTGCAGCAAGAGAAGAACGTGATTTATATGCTGATGCGTTCTCCAGGCATTCCAAAGTCCAAAGCGAGATAGCAGCTCTTGAACCATGGCTTGAAAAGGAAAAGAAGTTGCCGGTGGCAGAGGAACGACACAGTACAGCATTAAACAGAATATCAGAACTGACAATAGAATTGTCAAACATTGATACCGAAATCGCTGAAAAACAGGCGGAGGCAGATAAGGAACTTCTTGCTGTAAGTGGAATTGAAGAATTACAGGCTATAGTGAATGGACTTGAAACAGAAGTTAATGCTATCAATGCAAACATTAGGGAACTACAGACTGAGATTGGTGCATGGAAGCAGAAAGAAGAACAGATTAAGAAATTGACTACGGAAATCAATGTACTGCTGGAGCAGAAGAACAAAGAGGCTACAGAGGCGGCAGATTACGAGATTCTGAAAGATGCTTTTTCTTATTTTGGTATTCCACACCAGATAGTCAGAACTATCTTACCACAATTAGAAAGTACAGCATGTCAGATTATAGGGCAAATGACTGGCGGTAAGATGGGAATATCTTTTCAAACAGAAAGAGTACAAGTGAGCAATAAAAAGGAAGTGCTGGAATTAGATGTGTTTATTGAGGAATATGGGAAAACAGCACTCCCATATTTATCAAAATCGGGTGGCGAGAAAGTAAAAGCCAGTTTATCTGTAATCCTTGCACTTGCTGAAATCAAGTCATCCTCAGCCGGTATTCAGCTTGGAATGCTCTTTATAGACGAGCCTCCGTTCTTGGATGGGGATGGCATACAGGCTTACTGTGATGCCCTAGAAACTATTCAAAAAAGATATGGCAATATTAAGATTATGGCAATCACACATGATCCAACCATGAAAGCCAGATTTCCACAAAGCCTTGATGTAGTCAAGACAGATGAAGGAAGCAAAGTAATTTATTAGGAGGTGTCGTATGGCAGACAATAGAAAATATTATTATCTTAAGCTTAAAGAAGGTTTTTTTGAATCGGATGAGTTAAAAATATTGCAATCAATGCCAGATGGATATTTGTATAGTGATATTTTATTGAAGTTATACCTGCGAAGCCTTCGTAACGGTGGACGTTTGATGTATAAGGATGTAATTCCTTATACGTCATCCATCCTTGCAACGCTAACTGGGCATCAGGTTGGCACTGTAGAAAAAGCAGTAGATACTTTAAAACAGCTTGGGCTTATAGAAATTTTAGATAATGGAGCTATTTATATGATGGATATTCAGAATTTTATAGGTCAGAGCTCTACCGAAGCAGACAGAAAACGGGATTACCGAAACCGTATAGATGCTGAAAAACAAGCACTTTCGGATAACTCTATGGGACAAATGTCTGGACAGATGGAAAGACAAATGTCCACCAATATTGAGGACAAATCTACACCAGATATTAGAGATAGAGATAGAGATAAAGATAAAAATAATAGAAGTATAAATACTTCTATTGCTCCGAGTTCTAAAAAACAGACCTCGGAACCGCAAGAAACCCCATTCATCACACTACAGCTAAACACAGGAGAGGAGCATCCTGTCTACGACAAGGAGATAAAAGACTGGGAAACTCTATATCCTGCGGTTGATGTTCGTCAGCAGCTCAGGAGTATGAAAGGGTGGTTACTATCTAACAAAGCAAAAAGAAAAACCAAAAGAGGCATTAACCGCTTTATCAATAACTGGCTTTCTAGGGAACAGGACAAGGGTGGTTCCAGAAGATATATGCCAAATGCTAATAAAAAAGACGAAGCAGGTAATTGTTCGGGTTATGAAAATTACATAGACAAGTTTTTGCGTGAGAGCGGAGGCGGTATACAATGAATGCGTTAGATGCTGAATTTGAAAGATTAGAAAAACAGCACCAGCCTTTTCCTCAAAGGGCAAAGCAGGTTTATGAGTGTAAAAAGTGCAAAGACTCTGGATGGATACTTCGCGTTGATGAAAGAGGTTGTTCCCACTCAAAACGCTGCGACTGCTGGGCAAAACGAGAAGCAAAAAGATTCATGGAGAATAGCGAGATATCGACAGAATTTCAGAACAAAGGTTTCAAGAATTATGAGACAAAAGGCAACAAACAGTTAGAACACGCCAAGAAAAAGGCAATAGAGTATTTCCAACAATTCCAAGAGATAGAGCATACCAGACGGAATTCCATCATGTTTTGTGGACAGGTTGGCTCAGGAAAGACACATCTTGGTACAGCAATATGCAGTAACTTAATGAATCTTAATATTCCAGTTGTATATATGGCATATCGGAATACAATAACCAGGCTAAAACAAAAAATTGTAGATGAAAAAGAATATGACAAAGACATTAGTCAATACATCAAAGCAAGAGTGCTTTATATTGACGATTTGCTGAAAGGAAAAATAACGGAATCAGATATCAATATCATGTATGAAATTGTTAATTACCGTTACATGAACAATCTACCAATTATTCTTTCTACAGAGAAGTCACTGGAAGAGCTTCTCAGCTTTGATGAAGCGATAGGAAGCAGAATACTGGAAATGTGCAGGGGTAATATTGTGATACTGCAGGGCAGAGAACTGAATTATCGTTTGAGTTCGTAGAAGGAGAGAGACACGTGGCAAAGATAAAGTATGTTGGTATGATTGGACAACAGGAAAAAGAGTTTTTAAAACTGTTTGACAAGCTTACATACTCTCGGAGTGCATGGCAGGTTTGGGAAGATTTAATGACGGTAATGGCATGCAGTATCAGCAATGCAGTTGACAGAACACCAGATAAATTCAAAAGGCGAGAAGAGCAGTATGAAATAGCCATCAAAAATCTTGGTGGTATGGAAGTTCCGGCACAGATTTTTAACATTGTTGTCATGGCTTTAGATGAAAATCCAAATCAGGATTTTCTTGGACAGCTCTATATGAGCCTGAACCTTGGCAATCATTGGCGTGGACAGTTTTTTACTCCTTATCATGTTAGTGAGTTGATGGCAAAAATCACTATTGGTGAGGAATGCCAAAAGGAAATTGAGGAAAAGGGATATGTTTCTGTGTGTGATTCCTGCGTAGGTGCTGGTGCAATGCTGATAGCTGCGGCGACAGCATTCCGGGAGTATAAGATAAATTATCAAACCAGTGTAGTGTTTGTCGGGCAGGATATAGACCCAGTAGTGGCAAAAATGGCATATATCCAGCTTTCATTACTTGGATGCCCTGGGTATATCATAGTTGGTAATAGTTTGTTGAATCCCCCTACAGGGCATGTGCTGTTTCCTCAAGAAGCAGAAGGACAAGACCTGTGGATTATGCCGTTATTTATGCATGATACTTGGGAAATGTACCGAACAAAGGAGCTGGTATTGGAATTATTTGGTGGAACCGTAACCACGGAAAAAACAGTGGAAAAAGAGCACTTAAATACAGTCTTGGATGATAAGAAGGAGGTAGCTATGGAGACTAGCGGATTTAATGAGAAAGAGATTTCAGAACAAAAAAAAGAAGAATTGCAATCTGAAACGAGGCAGGAGACAAAGAGGACAGAGGTAAAGTGCTTTACAACCTTTGATGTAGAAAATGAGCGGCTTATGAATAGAAGTGCAAAGGCAGATACAGAGATTACAAAACCAGAGAAGGGCAATAAAGATGTGGCTGAAAAGGAAAATGTAGAAAAGGCGATTATAAATATTAAACTTGAAAAAATATATCAACACCCAGATAATCCAAGAAAAGACTTAGGAGATTTAACAGAGTTGTCTGATTCCATCAGGAAAAACGGAGTGATGCAAAATCTGACAGTTATTCCAGGACACTATATTACAAATGAAGAATGGTCCGAAATGGCGGCACAATACAAAGAAAAACCTACGGAAGAATTAAGGAATAAAATGAATACCATTCATTCTGGTGAATGGCTTGACGAAGGATACACGCTGATTATCGGACATAGAAGATGTGCTGCTGCAAAATTGGCAGGCTTGACAGAACTGCCTTGCAGGATTGTGGAAGATATGAGCAAAAAAGAACAGGTATCTACAATGTTGGAAGAGAACATGCAGAGGAATGACCTCACAATTTACGAGCAGGCACAGGGTTTTCAAATGATGCTTGACTTGGGAGACACAGAGGAACAGATAGCAGAGAAAACAGGATTCAGCAAGACAACTATCCGGCATCGGTTAAATATTGCCAAGTTAGATCAGGAACAGCTGAAGAAAAAGGAACAGGATGGCAATTTTCAGTTATCGCTAACGGATTTGTATGAACTGGAGAAAATAGAAGATATTGAGACTAGGAACAAGATTTTAAAAGAAGCCAGAGATTCCAGGGATTTGATATGGAAAGTACAAAATGCAGTAAATGAGGCAGCGAGAAAGAAGAAAACAGATGCAATAGTGGCACTTCTAAAGGAAGCTGGTATAAAAAAGGCTCCAAAAGGTGCAGAAAATGAGCAGTATTCTGGAAAATGGGAAGTAGTCAAAGAGTATGATTTGGATGATGATGTGCCAAAACAGCTCAGACTTCCAAAACAGAAACAGGAAGAAACTGTTTATTATCTGATATACTATCGTTCAGTCAGAGTTATTAAGAAAGCAAAGAAGAGGGCTGAGACTGCACAGGATAGAGAACGCAAGGAACGTGAAAAGAAGAAAAAAGAAATCAAGGCAAAGATGAAGGTGATGGATGCACGACGTAAGGAATTTGTTCAGAATATTATTTCTGGAAAAATCCAGCCAGTAAAAGAAACTGCTGAGGTTCAGGAAGTTATATGGGATATTCTGATACAGTTTGGTACATACGTATCCACATCAAACATAGGGCGTTTTTTCACTGGTAAACGTGAATACGAGTGTTCATTAGAGGAAATAGAAGAGACACAAAAGAAGGTTGACAATCTCAGTTGCTTACATCAGATGATAATTGAAATGCATGGTGAAATGGGAAGTGAGAGTGATAATATTTACGATTATCAAGGAATGTTTAATCAGGGAAAAGGCGAAAAACTGAGAAGTGCCTATAAAATTCTGGAAAGATATGGCTGGTCTTTTGAGGGTGATGAAGAACAATTATTGAATGGTACTCATGAATTGTATGTAACCAAGGAAGAAGGATAAGGAGTTGGGCTATATGAAAAGAGGTGAAGCTTATGAACAGGTCAAAAATTGAATGGTGCGATCATACCTGGAATCCTGTCACTGGATGCCGGCACAATTGCTCGTACTGTTACGCAAAAAGAATGACAGTTAGATTTGCAGGAGATGTAAGACTAAATAAAATGGCGAAAAGGGATTACACTCTGGTACCAGCGGCGGATGGTGGAGAGGATTTGTATGTACTAGATACTCCAATGCTAAATGAAACAGGCAAGGCTCTTGCGTACCCGTTTGGATTTGAGCCAACATTGCACAGATACAGAATGGATTACCCAGAAAAATTAAAAATGGGGAATAACATTTTTGTAGGATCCATGGCAGACATATTCGGTGACTGGGTACCGGATGAATGGATTGGCGAGATAATAAAAGCCTGTGAAGCTAATCCAATACATAATTATTTATTTCTAACAAAGAATCCAGAAAGATATATACAGTATGGTGTGCCTACTAAGAAAGAAAATATGTGGTATGGAACAACTGTTACAAGAAGAGGGAATGTAGCAGGAATTGGTTGGCTTCCAGCTTCGAGCAATGTATTTGTGAGCATAGAACCACTGCTGGAAGATATAGATCCAGAGAATGGAATAGCATTACAAGATGTTAATTGGATAATCATAGGAGCAGAAACGGGAAGAAGAAAGGATAAGGTTGTTCCAGAACGTGAATGGATAGAGAAAATTGTTGCTGTGGCGGATAAGAACTCCATACCCGTATTTATGAAGGACAGTCTGATTCCTATTGTAGGAGAAGAGAATATGCGACGGCAGTTTCCGAAGCAGTTACAACATTCAGAGATAAGCCCAAAGATGGAGAAAAAGTTATATGATGTCTGCTTCGAATGCAAGGCACATTTGAAAAAAAGTGAAATGATTACCCTGCTTGCAAGATCCAAACGTGGGGAACAGCCAAAACAGTTCGGGTTTATGTGTAGAAATTGTTTTAAGCAGTTTTGTAAAAGTTCAGGCTTAAATGTTCCTGCACTGGCAGAGTTGGCAGAAAGTGCAGCAGTTGAGTTAAAAGAAATGGAGGAAAAGTAGTATGGTTAGAGTTTATAGAGAAGAAATTGAAAATTTATTGTTGAATACAGGAAGGGAAAATATAGAAAAGTTAATCGAACACATGGATGAAAATGGTTTCTTTACTGCACCTTGCAGTGGCAGCTTTCATCTTGCTTATGAGGGCGGGCTTGCAGAACATAGCTTGAATGTGTGTGAAATGGCTTTTAGACTTTTTGAAACCTTTAAACAGGACGGCATAGAAGAAAAAGGAGTAACAGAGGAATCTGTTATTATTGCAGCCATTTTACATGATTTGGGGAAGATGGGGCAGTTTGGGAAAAGCAATTATGTACCTAATATGCTGAAAGGAAGAGCCACAAAAGCAAATCCAAACCCAGAACCTTACCAGTCTGAAAAGAAACCATTTATAACTAATCCAGAGCTGCTTTATGTGGATCATGAAATCAGAAGTATCCAGATAGCTTCGCAGTTTATTGAACTGACAGAGGAAGAAAGTTTTGCAATTCTCAATCACAATGGAATGTACAGCAATTTGCGGTATACATATTCCGGAAAAGAAAGACCTCTAAACTTAATTATACATTGGGCTGATATGTGGGCTGCAAGAGTGATTGAGGCTGAGAATACATACAATGATGACAAGGAGGGTGAATAAGATGTATGAACCTGATTATGCTGGAAATATGGAATACTATCAAAATCAATTGCTGCGAAAGGGTATTACAAAGGATATGTTAGACATGGATCAGTTTTCTGGCTTAACAGCCAGGGAACTGCAGGGAATTGTTAATAGTGCAAAAATAGTTGTTAAGGAAAAAAGCTGATAAGAAGCAAAAAAGGTAAGATACAAGAAGGGTTGAGATATTATGGCAAAGAGAAATTGCGGGAGAACGGTTGATGAGAGCCGTATCCATGAAAAAGCTGTGAAAATGCGGAAAATGACAGATGAACAGCTGGTGCGTTATGTAGAAGACAGAGTGGAAAAAGCAAGAAGTGAAGGCTTTAACCAGGGAAAGAAGCAGAAAACAAAACAGAATCCAGTCAACATTGCAGGGATTATCAATGAAATTGGGAATGTGAAAGACATTGGGGCAACTAAGTTGGCAGACATTAAGACTATTTTGGAAAAACACTTGGAGGTGGGTGCCAGTGCCTGATTCAAGAAGACAGTTAATCGGAAGACAAAGTAAGACAAATGGAGCTTTGTTTGAATCATGGCTTACAGCATCTTGCAAATATTACGAAGAAAGAGGGATTGCCTGCATTGTAAAGACATCAGAACCTATGAAGCCTATAAAATCTCTTGGACAGGGAAGATTTATGGCTTGTTTTACAAAGAAAGGTGAGCCGGACTATAAAGGGATTTTGTGTGATGGTACCGGGATTATGTTTGAAGCAAAGCATACAGATTCTGGCAGGATAAAACAAAGTGTCATTACAGACAAGCAATGGGAAAGCCTTGATACTTATGAAAAATTTGGTGCTTACTGTTACGTGATGGTATCTATAAATCTTACAAAATTTTATCGGGTTCCCTGGCATATCTGGAAACGGATGAAAGAACTGTTCGGTCATAAATTTATGACCGAGCAGGAATTGAAGCCTTACCAATTGCAGGAAAAGCAATGCACCATACTCATTTTGGAAGGAGTGGAATTGAAGAATGAAGATTCAGAAAGCGGAACTGGCACAGAAAATAGGCAAGCTTAAGGGAATAGTCCCAAAGAAAAGCACGACACCCATCCTGCAAGGTATTTTAGTGCAGGACGGTTATTTAATTGCAAGCAACACGGAAATGACTGTTAAAGCAAAATTAGAGGGCATAGGGGACGAATGTTTTATCATTCCGCAAAAAGCTTTTGACCTTATCAATAACCTTCCAGACGGGGAAATAGAGGTTATAGTAGAAAAAAATGAAGTCATTGCAATCAAGGCAAAAAAGATTAGGAATAAATATCAGGCAATGAATCCAGAACTCTTTCCTACAAACGAAGTAACAGAAAAGAATGGCACAGAGTTTACTATCAGTAGCGAAATACTGTTAGAATCCATGAAGAAAATATTGTATTCTATACAATCACAAGCGAACAACAGAATCATGACAACTATGTGTCTGCAAGCAGCAGAAGGCATACTTAACTTTGTTGGGACGGATGGACATGTGCTCGCCTGGGATAAAGTGGATTATGAAGGAGAATTTACGCTGCTTATACCTAAAACAACAGTGGAAAAGATCCTCTCACTTGGTATCAGTGGTGAAATTTCAATCAGAAATAATGGCAACAGTGCAGTATTTATTACAGATGATTATGAGATATATACACAGCTGTTTGCTGGAGAATACTATAAATATCAGCAGATGTTTACAGGATTGCCATTACATACAGTCATAAACAGAACAGAATTTCTGGATGCCATGACAAGAGCGAAGGCATGTACAGATGGACAAACTCCTGTAAAATTTGAGCTTTCTGGTACTACATTAAATATCAGCATAAAAGATTCTACCACTGATTACTATGAAACAATTGCTCTGCAGGAAGCTTTGGAACAGGATATTGTAATAGGATTTAATGTAAATCTTGTTATTGAGACATTAAAAGTATTTGATTGTGAGAATGTTGGTATCCAGCTTGCAGGAGGAAGGCAGCCAATGATTGTAGAAGCCGAGGAAGGCGGTTTTAGGGCATTGGTTCTTCCTATAGCGTTAAAGTGATGCAAACGAGGGGATGAAGATGAAAGCAATAATGAAATACCCAGGAAGTAAGTGGAGTATTGCAGATTGGATAATTAATTTCTTTCCAGAACATCATAGTTATTTAGAACCGTTCTTCGGAAGTGGGGCGGTTCTCTTTCATAAACAAAGGTCAAATATAGAAACGGTAAATGACCTGGATGGAAGAGTGGTAAATTTGTTTGAATGTATAAAAACGGATCCAGAAAAGTTGGCCAGATTGATTTATCTTACTCCATATTCCAGAGAAATATATGAAAAAGCATATCAAGAGAATCCAGAAGACAAATTTGAAATGGCTTTGAATTTCTATATCAAGCTTAATATGGGACATGGTTTTCGGACAACAGGCGAAAAAGTAGGTTGGAAGAATGATGTGCAGGGCAGAGAAAGAGCCTATGCAGCAAAAAATTGGTGTGACCTTCCAGAAATGCTAATGGAGGCTGCAGAGCGGTTGCGTGGTGTACAGATAGAGAACCGACCAGCAATAGAGTTAATGGATAGATTTAATTATAAAAATGTATTAGTTTATCTGGATCCGCCATACATGCCAGAAGTCAGGCATGGAAAACAGTACAAATGTGAAATGTTTGACCATGCAAGTCATGAAGAGTTGCTAGAGGCAGCAAAGGCACACAAAGGTCCAGTGCTAATAAGCGGATATGATACCAGGCTGTACAACGACATGCTTAGGGACTGGCACAGGAAAGAGACAACAAGTTATTCACAGGTTTGTTCAAAGAAACAGGAAATTCTTTGGATGAATTATGAGCCAGAGAAACAATTAAATCTATTTGATTTTATGAAAGAGAAAGGAGTAAACCATGAGTAAAAATAGAGAAGCAATTTATTTAGATGAATTACTAATGAAAATCAGAGAAAACAAAGAAGTTGGGGAAATCATGGGTAATACCATGATAGAAATAGCCCAAAGCTGTAAAACAGTACAAAAAGAGGAAATGCCACACTACAACCAGATTAGAAGGGATGAAGTAATGGCTAAATTAACAGAAGGAAAAGAGGTCTTCTGTGTCATACTTAAAAGCAAAAAATATGACACAGAAGTATACAGACTTCAAATGTGGCACATAAACGCAATATTAGACATGATTAATAGAGTAGAAGATGCAGTATTCTATGAAAGAATCGAAGAAAGTGAGGAACCAGAATGAGTTGTATTTTAGGAATAAAAGCAAACTGCGATGAATGCAGGATGTGCCAAAGAGAGCCAAGCACTGTAATAAATCAAAAGGCAATATTAGTAATAGACATGCCTAAAAGCTGTGAAGAATGTCCTATGTTAAATGGAGCAGATGAATGTATTTGGCAAGATGAAGATGCTAATTGGGACGCTGATACATGGGATGATTTAATGGCAGGATGCCCATTAAAGAAATTGCCACAAAAGAAACCAGATAAGGCAATGGAGAAGTGGCTCACATTTAATAATGGGTATAACGCTTGTATAGATGAAATTGTAAAGGCAGGTGGAGCGAATGAGTAATGCAGATAGAATCAGAAATATGTCAGTAACAGAATTAGCAGATTTTTTTGCTTGAAGTAAGTGAGGATTGTGGATGGGATTTTCCAGATGAATATGTGGAATGGGAAGAATGGTTAGAAAGTGAGAGTGATTAAATGCTAACATTAACAATTAAAAAGAAATGGTTTGACATGATCCTTTCTGGAGAGAAGAAAGAAGAATATCGGGAGATTAA
>CAMWUK010000084.1 GCA_947177415.1 uncultured Clostridiaceae bacterium | reverse complement strand
GTATACCAAATTATCTAAAAAGAATATTAAAAGATTAGCAGAATTATGGTTAGTATAATTATTTGAAACTAAATAACACAAGAAAGTTATAGAAAGTAGGAAACCTTATTATTTTATAAAGGTATCCTGATTTTTTCATGTTCTAGTGGGAAGATATATTTTTATCAAAGAATCCTGTATATCACCAAGTATTCTTGTTATTTCCCATATATTGTTATTGGAATGGGCAAGAAAAGCATGAAAACCACCCTGAATTAAAAAGGATAAAAGAATATCCTATTCCAGTTGATTTTGGAATTCAGGATATTGATCATATATTTCTGAAAGTTCTTTAATTGTAATTTTCTCAAGAGGTTTTTGTGATCGTAATTGAATAAAAGCATTTATAATACTATGCTTTGTACGTTTTGTTCGTAAGTCCATAATATACCCTCCGTTTTTCAACTATTTTATAAATCTGTTGTTTATGCAACAGTAAGATAGTATTGTTGGTAGAATTGAATATGTGTTGCATTGTATAATCATAATAGCAACAAAATAGATGATAGTCAATTAAAACAACATAAGTAAAAGATATGGAGGAATATTAGATGGATAAAAATTGGATTAATGAAGCAGTATTTTATCATATTTACCCTTTGGGATTTACTGGTGCACCAAAATATAATGAAGGTCAAAAAACTTCTGGAAATCGCATCCGGAAAGTTTTAGAATGGATTCCTCATTTAAAAGAATTAGGGATAAATGCAATTTATTTTGGACCTATTTTTCAATCTGTGTCCCATGGCTATGATACATCAAATTATTATATTACTGATAGCAGACTTGGGAATATAGAAGACTTTAAAGAAGTTTTTTCTGTATTACATGATAACGGAATAAGAATTGTATTAGATGGAGTTTTTAATCATGTTGGCAGAGGTTTTTGGGCATTTAATGATGTACAACAAAATTTGGAACTCTCCAGATATAAGGAGTGGTTTTATCATTTGGATTTTACACAGGAAAGTCCGGCTGGAGATAAGTTTACTTATGAAATGTGGGAGGGAAATAGTGATTTAGTAAAACTAAATCTTAAAAATCCAGAAGTTTATAACCATTTACTAGGTGCTGTAAAAATGTGGATAGAAGAATTTGATATAGATGGACTTAGATTAGATGCTGCAGATTGTGTTGATAAGGACTTTTTTAGACAATTGCGGGATTTCACAAAAGATATCAAGAAAGATTTCTGGCTTATGGGTGAAATCATTCATGGTGATTATAAAGAATGGGCTAATAATGAAATGCTGAATTCAGTTACCAATTATGAATGTTGGAAAGGAATTTATTCTAGTCACAATGATAAAAATTATTATGAAATAGCATATTCTTTAAACCGCCAATTTGGTAAAAATGGAATTTATAAAGATTTGTGTTTATACAATTTTTTAGATAACCATGATGTGAATCGTATTGGAAGTCTTTTAAAAAGTGAAGAGGATATTAAAAATGCTTATACATTATTATTTCTTATGCCAGGAGTTCCATCTATTTATTATGGAAGTGAATGGGGAATCAAAGGAGAAAAAGGAACAGGAACAAATTCAGACGATCCCATCCGACCAGAATTGGATTTAAAAGAATTGGAAAGTACTAACCAAGAAATAATAGAACATATAAAAAAATTGTCATGTATCAGAAAAGAATCAGATGCTATAAAATATGGAGATTATGAGGAAATATTAGTGAGAAACAAGCAGTTTGTATTTGCTAGGACATTCAATAATGAACAAAAATTTGTGGTCCTTAATTTGTCTGAAAAAAAAGAGAAAATAGTATTCCATTATAAGAAAAAACAGTATGAAATTTTAATGCAGCCACATTCTTCTTGGATATATTAATTGGGGATAAAGAGGATCTTGGAAGGCAAACATAGATAATAGAAATGGATGGTATTCATATACCAAAATAGTAAAACTGCTAATTCTGTATGCCAAAGAAATAGATTATAACTATAATGAAGTTGCTATTATTTCTGTTCTTCTAATTGAGGAGATGTAAGAATTGGCAGGATTACGGTTAGTATAATTGTTTGAAACCAAACAACACCAAGAGAATATGAAAAGCAGGAAATCTTGTTATACAAGACATCCTGCTTTTTTGTTTAATTTTAGTAAATAAGAAAACATCCTTAACGATTTGTTACAGTCTAAACTGCTATTTATATTGTCATAAAATACACACTCACAATTCCTCCCCCATCGATAGAGTTCAACACTTCCAATTCTCCTCCATGTTTTTTGCAAAGAGTCTGGCAAATGGTAAGACCCAATCCAAAGTGTCCTTCCGTTGTAGAAAAATATGGTCTTGCTGCCTTCATAAGTGCTTCTCTCGTAAATCCCTCTCCATCATCTTTTACATAAATACATAATCCCTCTTCTTCCCTTTGTATTAAAACATTTATTTCTTTCTTCGCATAACGCAAAGCATTGATTAGCAAATTGTCCACTACCTCCTGAATGAGATTTTTATCACATATCAGTTTTTCTTTATCTTGCTGTGCATCAACATGAAGATGAATTTCTTTTCCCTCTTTTGATAATCCCTGTAAAGTAACATTTATCTGCTGTACCAGTTCCTTCATAGAAAGAGGCTGCCTGTTTACCCGCCATTCTTCCATCGTGTGTATTTCTTTCATAGTTAATGAAAACTGCTCAATTCGTTCTGTCTGTTTTTCCAGCATTAAAAGTGTTTCTATTAATTTATCCTCAGATAATTTCCCAGCAGGATAAAATTGTAGCAACATTTGAGTATATCCCCTCATAACTGTAAGGGGAGTTCTGATATCATGTGCAAATGCTGCATTTAATTCTCTTTGAGACTCCATTAATTCCCATAAGTTTTTCTGGTTCTTTATTAGCTGTTTTCTCATACAGTTAAATGCTTGACAAATTTCTCCCATTTCATCATTACTAATATAGCTGCAATCAAAACTTAAATCATCCCGTCCTATAAACTCCATTTCTCTTTTTAATATTCTTAAAGGCTCTTCTAACTTTCTTTTATAATACTGATGACTCACACACACAATAGCACCACCGCCACATATAAGAACAGATACAATTTCCAGAAATTTTAAAATTTCTATTTGTCTTTTTACCTTTTCTAGTGAACTATCTCCTTCTGCACTTATTACTTGATAGTCACCCCCTTGAAGTAATATTTCCACTCCTTGCACACCATTTACCTGAAGCACAGTGGTTTTCCAATTTTCAAAAAAAATAATAAATACACTGCTACACAAAATTGCTGTTATGAAACCTACAAATATATATACTGCAAGTGTTTTTCTTAATGTAGCATCTTTCCATTTCCACAATATTTTCTTTACAATATCCATCGGTAGCCTACACCCCAAACTGTTTCAATGATTTCTTTCTTGGATTTTTTTGCAAATTTACTTCGTATCCTTCTTATATGCTCTGTAATAATTGCACTATCTCCCTCTTTATCAAATCCCCACAATCTTTCATAAATAGTTTCTTTATTAAATATTCTTCCTTTGTTACTACTTAAAAATTCTATAATATCAAATTCTGTTTTTGTAAAGGTTATCTGATTCTCACCAATAAAAACCGTTCTGTCATTATAGTTAATTAAAAATTCTCCTGCACTGCATATATTTTTTCTTTCCCTGCCTCTTTCTTCTCTGCGAAGATGTGCCATCACCCTTGCATTTAATTCCTCCATACTAAAAGGTTTTATAATATAATCATCACCACCCGCCATCAGCCCATTTATCTTATCCTGCTCTTCAATCTTTGCAGTCAAAAAAACAATTGGAACATTAGTCTGGTTGCGAATCCTTTTACATACCTCAAGCCCATCTAACTCAGGCATATTTATATCAAGTAAAATCAAATCAGGCAATACAGAAATTTTCTCCAATGCTTCCATTCCACTTCTGGCTATATAAACTAAATATCCCATTAATTCAAAATAATCCTTTAACATTTTACAAATATCTTTATCATCATCTACTACAAGCAATTTATATGGCATATTTTTACTTCCTTTCTGTAACAGTTCAGCCGAAGAGCTGACCTGTTACACAGAATTGGGCAAGCTTCGCATTATAAATTGCCCAATTCTAATCCTGTTTTAGTTTCTTTTACGGTCTTGCACAGCGGAGTGTGCAAGACCTACCTGAACTGTTACTCCTTTCTTTTTAGATAGTCGTACACTTCATTATAATATATAATTCCCTATAAAATATCTACAGAAAATGTATTTATAATTTGTACTTCGGTTATTAAGGCTGGATTCCTCTCCAGCACTACTTGTTCTTACGTACTTTGCAGCAAGTGCAAAGTACTACCTGTGAACAGTAACCTATATTCATCTTGTTTGCTGCTAAAGATTATGCTATGATGAATTCAGAACAATAAACTGGAATTTAGCAGATGCATATACGAGGAGATATATTGCAATGGAAATTAGGTACATTAATCAAAATGATAATCTACTTGAAATAAGCAACATATATGAAAACAGTTGGAAATATGCATATAAGAATATTATTCCCCAAGACTATCTTGACAGTATTCCAACAGGACAATGGGTAAATAGGATTAATAAAGCTGGTATGAATAATCTTGTCATAATAGAAGACGGATTGATTATGGGTACTGCGGGTTTCTGCAAATCAAGGTGGGAAAAGTATAGCAATTATGGAGAAATTGTTTCTATATATTTTCTGCCTGAATACATCGGAAAAGGATACGGCAGATTACTATTAAACAAGTGTATTGAAGAATTAAAGCACTGTGGATTTAGTAAAATTCTTTTATGGGTTTTGGAGGATAATCACAGAGCCAGAAGCTTTTATGAAAAAAACGGATTTATTTGTTCCGAAGTGTTTTTGGAGGATAATATTGGTGGAAAAGATTTAAGAGAAGTATTGTATTTTTTTGTTTAGACAAATCGTGATTTGGAGGATAAATAATGAATCTTAAAGATTTTAAATGGACACATAAACCTGAAAGTTACAAAATAACAAATGATAAAATTGAAATTACTACAAAACCATATACGGATTTATGGCAGAGGACTTATTATCATTTTCAGAATGATAATGCCCCAATGTTGCAGATAGAAACGGATGAAAAATATTTCAGTTTTGTTGTAAAAACTGAATTTGAAGACAGTCATCATCGCTTTGACCAATGTGGTATTGTGATATATTTGGACAGTGAGAATTGGTTAAAAGGGTCCATTGAATATGAAAATGAAGAGTATCAGCATCTGGGAAGCGTTGTGACTAATCAAGGCTATTCTGACTGGGCTACTACAGAGATTAATGCTTCCGTTAAATCCATATGGTATCGGCTGAGCAGACGAGAAGCTGACTACTGTATCGAATGTTCTTTTGATGGGATTACATTTAGTCAGATGCGAATCTGCCATATGTTTCAAGGTGACGGTAAAATTACCTTTGGAATATATGCATGTTCACCTGAAGATTCATCTTTTAAAGCAGTATTCAGCCATTTGCAGATGATGGAATGTCAATGGAAAGCACATGATGGACAGCAACCAGATGTAAAATGACAAATTCCAGTTGTTCTACTAACTGTCTTAACTTTCCCTTATTTTCAAGGCTTTGCGGTATACCTAACCTCAAAATATGTATCCTTTTCCCTTGTCTTTGCCCTCATGGGCAAGCTACAAGGGAAAGTTTTTCATATTCAGTTTTTGTTCCTAATTCATTCCCACAACCTCATCCTGCTTACTCATAACCGGAACCTGCCCGCAATTCTTTCTCTAAAAACTGCTTTATGTACGGATTGTTTTCCTCACTCAATGTAGGCTGAAACGCCATGTAACGGCATTTCTGATACTGCTCACCATCCAATACAAAGGTATATCCCATTATACATTTCGGATTACAGTCATCGGGATTGATAAGCCGTTTGCAGATGGACGCTTTCTTGATTTCCTTTTTTACCTTTTCGGGCAGTGTATCAAGAAAGCTCTGGTATTCTTGTATATGTTCGGGATAAATGCGGAGCTTCATTCCCGTTTTTCGGGATACGAATGTTGCCAAAGTCCTTTTGCTGCTGTTTAACACATAGGACACAACATAGCCGCTTTTTTGCGATTTTATGTTGCATTTACAGCCGTTCCCTGTCAAATACTCGTTGATTTGGCTTACAAAGCTACGGAAACGCTCATCAACTGTTCCCATAAATATACTAAATTTCTCGTCCATAAGTCCCTCCGTTATCCCTTTTTCTTTGCTACGGGTATCCATACTTCATATTGTGCGTTCTGTGGGTCTGGATTTATGTAAACCTCAATATCGGGGGCGTTGGCATATTCATATCCAGAGGTCGGAAGCCACTCTGTTATAATCCGCTGCTCCAATTCCTGTATTGACTGGTTTGTACCCGTTCCAGAAAAGATTGCCCAAGTAGATGCAGGAACGGTATATTCTTCAAACTCACCACTTGTTTTTGTACTGGAAACGGCAATAAAATATTTCCATTGTTCTTCATCATTGCAGGCACTCACGCCCAAAAGTCCCATTAGCGGCGTATCCATCATTCCTGCCAATTTCTGTATTGTTCCATTTACAGACGCCTCCTGCCACATCTTAGGCACAACCATAAAGTTATTTTTGATTTCCTTATCAAGCGGTGCAGATACGCCAATAATGCGGAATGCTTCTTTTGTTTCAATTCTATAATTCATTTCTGTCGCTCCTTTCACAGCAATTCTAAACACAATGGGGGAAAAAGATTTCACAGACACGCCCTCGTCTTTCACAGACGAGGGGGCTATCCCATGAAAAGACTGAAACGCTCTATTAAATGCGGTCGGGGAACGGTAGCCGTACTTCTCTGCAATATCAATAATCCGTTCATCTCCCCCCTGCAAGTCTACCGCCGCTAAAGACATTTTTCTTCTTCGGATATACTCTGCCAGAGTGATACCCGCCATATAAGTAAACATCCTCTGATAGTGATAGGTAGAGCAGCAAGCAATCCGCCCAAGCTGTTCATAGTCAATTTCTCCTGTCAAGTGTTCCTCAATATAATTCATGCTTTGGTTTAATCTTTCAACCCATTCCATGAGATACCTCCTTATCCGCACATATTGTGCTTTGTGGACATGAATTTGTCTTTATCATTATAAGGCTTATCCTTAAATTTTCCTCTCTATCCTTGCACAAAAAAGAGAGGTAGCTATTCAATAATTGATATTTGCTTTTCTCGCTTGAGTGCATAAGTCACGAGTAGATAAATCTATCAGTATAATTATATACGGTTAGCCGAATAAAATCAAAGTTCCAACAGTAAACTTTAGGAAATTTACAAGCATATCAAATCAGTTCCCACACCGTAATCGTTTTGTGTTATAATGTGTTATAGGTTTTCCTTTTCCTTAAATTTTCCCTTATTAGGGTTAATAACCGCAAGAGAGAGGAAATAACATAAGGGAAAGTCTAAGGGAAATCTCACCTTGTACAAATTTTGTGTTTTCAATGGTTAGAGCAATTTACGATAATAAAATATAACTGTTATTAAATCCCTTATATTTTGTAAAAACCTAATCGGAATTTGAATTTTTAGGAGGTTTTCAAGATGAGTATGGATTTGAATTTTTGGAAATATAAAGAAGAAGCTACTCACAATAACAACAGAATTTATGAATTGGCATGTTGTGATGGCAAAACAGTTGAAGAGCTGGAAAGCCTTCCGATAGATGAAATTTTGAAAAAGATTTCTTCTGTTTTTTCTGATTGGACAACTTTAGATAAAAACCATTATGAGAAAGAAGACAGCGGATCTTTTGAGATTTTTACAACTTCGCAAATTGTAAGATTTGACTGTTATGACATGCAAGAAGCTGATATGAACTCTCTTATGGACATTTTAATTGATTTTGGCTGTCCTCTATATGACCCTCAAATATCAACAAGGTTTGATTCATGGACAGACAGGTAACAATTCCAGTTTATAAAAGGAAAAGTATAGGAGACATAAATAAATGAATGATATAGAGAAGTTTAAACAATATGATCTAAAGGATACCACCTATGACTATATTGATTGTTATGTTGTAAATGATGTTTTTTGTGGTTTGAACGTTCACGGGAATTTAAATGATGAAAAATGTGAATATCATCACTATAATATGTGTTTTAATAAAATAAAGATCCCTATGGATATGGAGCAGATAAACAGATATCAGAATGGCAGGCTTAAAGATATTTCTGTTACAGGTAATAAGGATGATGGCTTTCGTGTATATGTGGAGATTGAAAATCCCGAAGGTGGAATTGTGCTGACTTTTCAGTGCGAAAATTGCAATATTGTTTTTTTGCGTTATAGAGGTATAGACTACACCAATGTGTATATCACTGACAAATACAAGGATTTGGTAAAGCAGTATTTATATCTGGAAAATGAGAAATATTTTCTAGAGGAGAACGTGGTACAAATTGCTAATGAATTCTCTCTTGTGGAAAAGATTTATTTACATACAGATAATATAAGGCGAATTTATATGTCTCGTAATTTTCTTCAAAGGAATGGAAAAATCATTTATAGTTATCTTTCAATAGATGGACATCATAATTCATATAAAGAATTGATTTATCATAGAAATGGGCATAGATATTATCCTTATCATGTGGATCTTTATGGTATAAGTTATATTGATGTGGATACTTTGGAGAAGTATAACTACATTCCCAGGGGATATGATAATAATTATGGAGCAGTCTGTGGAGAATCATTTATTATAACAAATCTGTATTATGATCCAAATACTAATCTAGTGGCATATGAAGGTTGCTATTGGGCTGGTCCAAGTGATGTTATGGTAGGAGACTTAACCCATCCTCTTAATTTTAATCCACACTTAATTAGTGTACATGAATGGTTAGATCCGGAATATGAAGAATTTGATGACATAGATTTTGAGAAATGGAATGAGAACTCTCTAACTGTAAAAATAGATTCTAATGAATTTAGGGATGTGAAGTTAAATAGTCTGCTCGCAAGGTGGAATAATTAGAATTTGTATTCTTGCTAAAATTGTAATAAAATTATTGATATATGTTTATGAAAAAAAGGAGGATTTAAAATGATAGGTATCATTATAGTATTATTGGCAGTTTGTTTCGAAATGCTTATTGGACCTAGCACATTGGATGCTATTTTGATTTTTGCATTGGTGATATTATGTTTGGTGAATCATTTTATAGAAAAAAGTTATACAAAGAAAGTCACACCTACTATGAATTTTATTATTTCTTGTTGCTTTTTAACTAACCGTGCATCAGAGAACGATGGTTATGAAATAGGTGGCATGCCAAAGGGTACAGTTCCAAGATTACAGACGAGAAAAGCATTAAAGGGACCTTGGGGAATTAAAAATAAAAGAAAGTTTAATGAAACGGTTCATTGGTTGCTAGAGGAAGGTCATAATAAAGGATGTTTGGAAGAAATGAAACAATATCAAGGTCATATTAAGGAAAGTCCGAATCCGGAATTATTTCAGAAACTTTTAGATGATTATCCCGAAAAAGGTATTCTGGCATGGGATTTATGTAGATTATGCAATGTTGCTACATGGGGAACAATAGCTGGTTATATAAAGTATAAGGATGCCATAGCTTTATGTGTTAAGGCAGGTAAAATACTTCAGGATAACTTTGATTCATGGGATGATATGATTGATAATTATCTTACAGGATTATGGTATTGGAGTGGCAATAAGGATGAAATGAAAAAAAGAAAAGAATGGTATAATATTAGAAGAAACAGTGAAAAATCATTACTCTATAAAAGCGATTTTAAAATGAACTTAGATGAAAACGATATAGTAAAGCAAAGAATTAGTGTATTTTTGTAACTATAGAAGCAACTTTAAGTTTATCAGCTAGTAAAGCATAACAAACTATAGAATATACAAAATTAATAAAAGGAGGTTAGTACATGGATTTACCAATTCCAACACATTTACAACAATACTTTATTCCTATTGGAGATAAAAATAGTGAATATGAAGTGACAGGAACGATACAGTGTTCTTGTGGTAGTGAAAAATTTCAAATATGGGAAAGTGATGAATGTCATATCATCAAAGGGGTATGTAATCAATGTGGACAAGAAATATTATTGTTTGATGCTGGAAAACATGGATGGAATGGGTTTGTTTGCAATGATGATTTTGTTGATCGTACCTTGCCTTTTAGAAGATATAATTGTCCAAAATGTAATAGAGATATTTACAGTATAACAATTTATATTTCATCACAAGGAAAGGAAGATTTTTTAGAGGAATGTGTTTCTAATGACAACTCTTTTTCAATAGATGACTGGATAGACGGATTTGAGTGGATTGAAATTTCACTTTCCTGTGGGGAGTGTGATTTTATAGAAAAAGATTGGGTTTCTTTCGAGACAATGTGAATTTAACTATTCCAGTTCGTAAAATACTAACTTATACTTTATTCTTTGGCAAAATTATCTTCTTCAAGTAATTTAACAGAGATTTTGCACAACCTTAAGCATGAACTAAGCTTTATGTAGACCAAAGGCTTACATATAAAGATTTAGTCATGCTTAATAGGTTAATTGACGATGAATAATTAAGGCTTAATTTCTACGCAAGCCGCATTGCCAATCTATAACTGTTCAGGACTGGATAGTAACTGAAAAACTTCTTTTCGCTTAACCTTATACCTCATATTACAATTGGGACACACTACATAATACTGAAACCAAATAGGAAGAATTGGTATCCAAAATAAAGTAGCCCATAATATTTCACGTTTCACCATAAATCGCCCTGCATGGTTACATTGTTGGCACACTTTGATGCCGTTTACATATCCAAGCATTTTTGTAAAAACTCTAGTTCCACAAATTATCATAAATACACTCCTTGCTTTAACTTCAATTATTCACCCTCAGTTTATTTTTGGTCATAAAAAATCTTTGATGGAGAATTGATAAACATTCTTTCTATCTCTCCACAGAGTTCTTGGTATGCCTGATATGACAGACTCCCCTCTGAACCAACCCAATATTTATATTTTCTGTTGTTCGCATAAATCTTAATATATCTGTTTAATGGGAATATAGAATTACTTTTTGCATTTACATCTGTCATAACAACTTTATCTATTTGATTCACGGAAAATCTCTTATCATCCATAAACAGAAAACTTCCATTTTTGGATATTTTATATGGACATCTTCTTTGATTTAAGGCAAGTCTGACAGCCATTACAGGAAGACTCAACACCATAACAGTTATAACGATCAGAACCAGATACCATGTCATTCCTGATCCCCATGACCGTATTAAAAACATGATTAGGGTCGAAACAAGAATGCAACCGGAATATTTCCCATATATTATCCATTCTGCTTTCACAATCTGGCTACGCAATAAATTAAATTCTATATTTCCTGTTACCATATCCTCATAAGCCACTTGAGAACGAAATTCAACTGGTAAAGCTTCTGTATGTAATGCATTGATAGCTGAAATCAATTTTGTATAAGTATTCATAGAAAAATACCGAAGTCTGTAATCTATGCTGTAACCATTTTTGTCAATTGTCCGTAGATATAAATGCTGATTTTTAAAGGTTGTATTTCCTAATTCCTTTATTGGTACAAATTTATAAGAATCAAAAGGAATACGAATTGGCTTCCCAAATCTTTTTTTTATTATAAGTTCTCTTCTATTTATGGATATGGTTATCATCTTACTACACACATAAAATAACACAATTACACCTATAAAAGCAAAAGTAAATATAGATGGAAACGGAAAAACTCTCCATAAATAATATCTAATCCTCTCATTAGGTATCAAAAATGCAAATCCTACAATAAGCCAGCCAATAAAATATGCCAAAATTGTTATTATAATCCATTCCACAAGCATAAAAAATATATCTGCATGAAATGTCTTATTATCCTGTTCTATCTTTTGCATGTTAGACCTCCTAACCATTCCTTAATTGTTAACTTTAGTCATTAATTATTTTATATCCTATATTGCAGTTTCATAGTATCCATATTAAGATACCCTTTATTCTACTTACTTTATACAAATCTTTTTTCTACCAAACATACAATCAGTAAATTACTTCGATTACCTACACAGTAAACGCATAAAATAACATCTAGCCATAAACATAAATTTAGCTGTCTTTCGAAAAGCCAGATCAGCAATAAACTTACAGAATAACATAGATAGTGCTCATTTTCTTGCTATATAAATATATCTGGCCATTGCCTTTTCAAATTGTTGATATGATTCTTCAACCCACTTCGTTTGCATCATCAGCATATCAAACCATTGTATACGCCCCTCGTTTTCAAATTGGGCTTTATGAATAATGGCTGCCTCCCTTTTCTTTTTAAGTAATTCATAAGTTTGTTTTGTAATATTTCTTGCCTCAAAATTCATTCCATTATTTTTCAGAGCTTTTGCCAATTCTGTAGTATATTCATCAAATGTCCTCGGAACCAGCTCACCCTCCTGATAGCCTACAAACAAAATGCCATCAGATTTTAGCCATCTCATAAAACTCTTCGTATTCATTATAAAAAAGTAATTTCTCTTTTTCCATAAAGACTCCCCCTAGTAGTGCGGTATTTGTACAAATTCCGATTGGGTTTTTATAAAATCTAAGGGATTTAATAACTGTTATATTTTGTTATCGTGAATCGCTCTAACCATTGAAAACACTAAACTTTTATGAGGTGAGCTTTCCCTTAAACTTTCCCTTATGTTATTTCCTTCCCCCTGCTGTTACAAACCCTAATAAGGGAAAATTTAAGGGAAAGGAAAACACCTATAACACATTATAACACAGAATGATTATGGCGTGGGAACTGATTTGATATGCTTGTAAAAATTATGAAAGGACAAATAAGTATGAATTTTACTTCCGCAAGTTACAATATGTACCATAACAGTATTGATATTACTACATATCTTTGTATCTTTCTTTTCCCCACCAAAATGGTGTTATTTCCTTCAACGTTACCGTTTCCCTTTTTTCGTAATCAATCATAATTTCCATATTTTCATTTTCTTCATTTAGTTGATATAAAAATTCTCTGCATGCACCACATGGTCCTCCGCTTCCTTCTCCATACGGCGGCTTATCCATAAATGCAATCAATCTTTTTATTTTAGTCTGTCCACTATTTACATACATATTTAGAGCTGCAACACGTTCTGCACAAAGGTTCATAACACCGCTACAACTTTCTATACAAAAACCTGTAAATATCTCTCCATTCTCGCTTTCTATTGCACAAACAACATGATGTGCCATAACAAAAGGAGTCACATCTTCCGGATGATATTCTGCTTTTGCTCTGCTATATAATTCTTCCCATATATCCATTTTCAAAATCCTCTTTTCATTCATTTCTTAATTAATCAAATTTTGATTTAGCATCTAAAATTAATCATCCTCTGGTTCTTCACAACTTTTTAAATATTCAGATAGTAAAGAAGAAGCTGGATTTAACCGCAATGCTCTATTGTACTCTGAACCATCAGGTGGTGCTATTTCCATGTTAATAACCACATTTTAGCAGTAATATGCGAACGGGTTATTCTCAAATATGCCTAATGTCGCTTTCTTAACCTTTAAGATTTCAAAGGCATATTTCTTGGCAAGCAAAAGCATCTCTTTTCCATATCCCTTACCACATTTTGCGTCATCCACTATGATAAATCCAAATCGTAAAATCTGCTTTTCTTCATCCACAAATCTTATAGTCAGATGTCCTGCAACTCCACTATCATCAAATGCTGTCATAGGATAAAAATTATCTGAATCTATGAGATCCATATATTGCTTATTCATATCCTGTTCTATGATTGGATAACACTCATATCTATCTGCACACCACTTTCTAAATGATATCTCATCATGTATCCAGCTTACGATATATTTTGCATCACAATTTTTATAAGGACGCAGCCGTAAACCTTTATTGTTCAGATTCCTTTCCATTATATTCACCTTCGCAAAAATAAAAGCACCACCAAACAATATTCCTACCATTTGATGGTGCTTTTCGTGCATTGCATATCGAAATACTTTCAAATATTTAATCCTTGTTCATATAATTCCTTTGAGATTTTGCAATACTATATAGCTTCCATCAAACATAAGCCCCTGCTGATAATAATACACGGGCACAATTGCATACATATGATAATGTGAAAATCTATTCTTATTCTGCATTGCGTTAAATCCTCTCTGTTTTTCTTATATCGATATAATTGTGGTTTTATAATACTACTTAGAAATGGAGATGTCAATTACCTTTTTTGCCACTCTAAATATATTAAACATCTTATAAGATTTATATAATTATTTGATAAAGCAGATTTTTTTAAGAACAGAAAACACTATTCGGTTCCTTTTTTGACTGCATTTTCAATTGCTTTCTTAAGAACATTACTGGAATTTGTAGCACCACTTACAACATCTACATAAATTTTCTGATTTGCCACCACATCATTAAGAATAGCTTCTGCCATTTTTCCCCGTTCATTTCTATGTTCCAAAAGGGTAACTGATATAATCTTATCATCCTTAATTTCAATGGATACCTTGGCGTAGATATATCCCACATCACATTCTCCTTCGTATATTCCATCTTTTATATGTACCAAATCCACGTTATCAAAAACAATATTTGTTACTTTCTGTTGATATGCGATAAAATCTGCATAATACGCTGCAATATGACCTATAACACATATTGCCATAAGCATAGCCAGAATCCTATGACATAATATTTTTATTTTATATTCTTTTATTGTATGACACAAAATCACTAGAAAAAGCAAGAAAAACACCATTAAAATTCCGGAAATAACCACAAATATACTCCTGTTTTCCAGCACAGGAATCACAAAAATCACATGTAAAAAACATAATAAAATAAATACTACACTTATAGATTTATGAAACCTCATTAAAAACTTGTCTATTATCTGCAAATGGAGCTTTCTGGTTATTACTTTTACAAATAATAAACAAAAAGAAAAAAAACATAAAAATCCCAAGATAATTCCCATATATTCACCTTCTAAGCTCAAATCGTAACTGTTCAGAGCCATGAACAGTTACGTTCTAAGCCCATGAAAATTTGCCTTTGGCGAAGGGCTTAGAACAATCAAACTTTACTTTTTCTTACAAAACACGCAGTAAATGCGTGTTTCTACCTGAATAGTTACCTCAAATTCTACAACCATTTTTCAATCCTATGTTTTATATGATTAGGAAGTGTTTTTTTATTCTTTCCTGTCCATACACACTTACCACCATATTTCATTCCAGATGTCTTAAAAAATTCCTTCATGTTTCTGAGTGCACCTGTACTTTGTCCAAAAATGTCAGAAAAAGGGGCAGGTGTATTACATGCTGTCATAAGAATATATCTTTGCTTGTTTGACAGCCTTGCTTTCGGAAAAGTTTTTGTTTCTTCCATTGCCACTCCTAGAAGCCTGTCAAACAAATTTTGTAACTGTTCAGAACCATGAACAGTTACGTTTAAGCCCATAATAATTCGCCTTCGGCGAAGGGCTTAAACACAACAAACTTTAATTTTTCTTACGAAACACGCAGTAAATGCGTGTTTCTACCTAAATAGCTACCAAATTTTTAACTACTGCTGGTACATTTGCCCAATAGACAGGTGCTGCAAGAATCACAACATCACACTCTTTAAGTAGTCCAGCAATCTCTTGTATATCATCTTTTTCCACACAGATTTTAGTTTTCATACATGCACGACAACCTTTACAATAGGAAATATTTTTCTCATATAAATGAATATAATCCATCTGCCACCCACGCTGTTTTGCAACCTCCAACGCATAATTAAGCATTTTCCCTGTTGCCCCCTATGAGGACTTTCCATTACTGTTCACTCACAAGCTTGACACTTGCTGTCAAGCTATGTGCCAAAACGTAGAACAGCCAAGAATCCAGCCTTTTGCCAAAGGCGAATTACAAATAGGCTGGATTCCGTTACAGTTTGCACCGTAGGTGTGAACAGTAATGACTTCCCAATATCGCCAGTAACTTTTTTGTCATTATTCTTTTTCTCCTTGCATTTTTATAGAATTGTATAACATATCAAATCCATAAGATAAAAATTCCATCTTAGATTTTTCCATTCGCTGTTCAATATACTCCTCTTTATTTGTTGCAAGTTGGATAAGTCCAGACAACATTCCCCAAAAAGAAAATATAGTAGGTAAAATCTCCATGTCTGAACGTATCTCTCCACAAGTTATTCCGTCTTTTACAAAATGAAACAACAAATCGTTAATCCGTTCACCAATCAAAAAAGTTTCTTTTTCTTCTGGCAGAAAATGAGTTGACTCAAAATTAACCTTGAGCTTTTCAAGTACCATTTTAAAATAGAATGGATACTCTTCTTGATATTTTACTAATGCATAACAGATTTCCCTATAACGCTCCTTTGTATCATTGCTTTTCTCTAATGCCAGCTTTATATAATCATATAATTTCTGCATACTTTCTAATACTAGTACACCTACAAGTTCTTCTTTGTTTTTAAAATATACATACAAAGTTGCTTTGCTGTATCCTGCCTCTTTTGCGATATCATTCATTGATGTATTTTCAATTCCCTTTTTGAAAAATAATTGCTCAGCAGCCGATGAAATGTTCTTTCTATGTACACTTTGTGGTTCTTTTTTTCTTCTTGCCATAATCGTAAAGCCTCCTTATAATTAAACCATCGGTCTAATTATAGAAGAACAATCCATCTCTGTCAAGTAACAAAAATGGAGTAATATTCTCATTACTCCATATCCCATTGTTTTATGTCCAATCGTAACTATCCAGAACCATGAACAGTTACGTCCAATCTTTCTTTCTATATAAAACAGCTCCAACAGTAGTACATATCACTGTCACTGACCCAAGAATAAATAATTCCATTCTATGTAGGCTAAGGCTATCTCCTGCAAAAGTTCCTTGCATCAAATCAACTGCATGGGTCATTGGCAAAAGGTTAGAGATTTTTTTAATAGTATCAGGGAACAACATGTCTGGCATCGTTGCACCAGACAGGAAAAGCATAATAAAATAGAAAAGATAACAAAATAAACTTGTACTCTTTAAATCCCGTCCGATAGCTGTGAAAAGAAATCCCATAGAAAACAGAGCTGCTATAGAAAACAATATACTTACGCAAATTGAAGGAAAATTACCTTTAATTTGTATATGATAAAGAATCTTTCCAACTATTAATAAATTTGAAATTCCTATAAGTGTCATGACAAGATTGACTAATACTTGTGCTAACATTATACTTTTCTTTCCAACTGGCGTAGCATCAAATCTCTTATAAATTTTTTTCTCTTTATAACCTGATAATGTCAAGGGAAGCGACATTAAGCCAGTAACCCCTATTACCATGACAGAGTATGCCGGCACAGAGATATCCATCATTTTAACATCTGCACCATTATAAACTGGTGTATTTCCAAAGATACCACCAAATAAAAGGAGCATTAGCACAGGAAACACAAGAGTAAAGAAAAAACCAAAAAAATCCCGTGCAAACAAACGCATTTCCATTTTACAGATAACCGCAAACCACCTCATAATATTCCCTCCATTGTAAGTCCTGTTGTTTTAGGTGCAATCATTAAGTAAAGTTTTTCCAATGAGAAATTTTCTTCCCATTCATCTTGGGGAACCCGGTCTTTCACATACTCCCGAAATCCCTGCTGTGTTCCAAAGAATTGTTGTTTCCCTTTTTCTAAATAGAGGATTTTGTCGGCAAGGGCTTCCACCTCATCCAGATAGTGGGAAACCATAATTATAGCTACACCACTTTTCCTTATATTCTCAAAGCTAATTCTCATATTCTGTCTTACTTCTGGATCAAGTCCTGTTGTTAATTCATCTAAAATTAAAAGCTTCGGACGACCCATAAGGGAAAGCAAAATAGATAATCGTTGTTTTTCTCCACCAGACAGCTTGTGAATCGGATGTTTTCTTTTATCGTCAAGTCCCATCTGTGTTAGTAATAAATTCCAATCGGCTGGTCTTTCATAAAAACTTGCAAACAGTCTGCATTGTTCCTCCACTCTGATTTTGGAGGGATATTCCACCTCTTGTAGTTGAACACCCATTTCTTTATAAACTTCGCTGCGGTGCAGCCATGGGTCTTTTCCCAAAACCCGTATCAAACCACTATCTGGTTTTCGTAAACCTTCTATACACTCTACAGTAGAAGTCTTTCCAGAGCCGTTTTGCCCAATAACAGCCAAAATCTCTCCAGATTTTGCAGAAAACGAAACATTCTGAACTGCATATAAACTTTTATATGTTAGATTCAGATTTTCCACTTGTACAATTGTCTGTGACATAATGATTCCCCCTTGTTTTATGATAGTGTAATTTTATAATGCACTTTGAAAATAAACAACAACGTTTGGGTGAGTGGCAGACTGTGTTGTGCAAGAGGTCGGATTTCATGTCTGAAATACACACATTCACTGTTTTCTTGTGCTATAATAATTGGTGGAAGGAGGCACATCTATGAAAGTTGAATGCAAAATTAATACAGATTATAAAGAGCCTTATGCAGTTCTTCACATAAACGAAATGACCCCAACAATTGCGGGAATTATCTCTATACTGGAAAAAGAAGAGACGAACTCTCAGACATTAATTGGAACAAAAGAAAGAAAAACCTACTTTATTAAACCAGAAGATATAGTGTTAGTGTGTACCGAAGGCAGGGAAATTGTCTGTTATGATAAACTTAAAAACAGATATATATTAGATAAGCCTTTATATAAATTGGAAAGTATACTTGATATTCATTTTGTGCGGATTTCAAAATCTGCAATTATCAATATCTGCCAAATTGATCATGTGGAAGCAGGATTTAATGGAACAATGAGGCTGGTAATGAAAAATGGAGTTACGGATTACATTTCGAGAAATTTTCGAAAATCTTTTAAAGAAAGGCTGGGGTTAAAATGAAACACACTGTAAAATTAGTAATTAAGTATATTTTATATGGTATTTCTTTGGGTTGTACTTTCTTCGTGATTATGTGTTTATCCTTTTTTGTCGGAGGTGGGGAAGTTTTATTGACACTAATATTCAAAGATTTTGCAAGACAGTCTATTGGTGCCATGATTGTAGGAATTGCTTGTGGTGGGACAGCTATCATCTATCAATCCAGCCGTCTATCTGGATTTGTGAAAAGAATAATACACTTTTGTGTTGGAATGGGTGTTTTCTATCCCGTTGCTATTTATTTAGGCTGGATTCCTTTTTATCCTGATAGGATAAGCTTTACTGTCTTACAATTTTTATTCTCATGCGGTATTTTTATGGCAATCTGGTTCTGTTTTTATTTGTTTAACCGCAATGAAGCAAAAAGGATTAATGAAAGGCTAAGAGAACTTGAACGGAATAATATTGACAACAAAACCTAAGATAAACAGTAGAGTAGATGATAGAAAAAAGTAAAATATGTACTTATTGACGGAAATATTCAAGAATCAGCAAGCAGGGCATAATTTAAATTTTTTTGTATAAAATTTTAATGGAAAGTTTTATTGACTTTCTTCTTTGTACTTGTTAAAATATAGGCACAAAGAAAGTTTACCACTGACCGATATGTGGTATATAAATGGTCGGGTTGAAAGTTTACCGCTGACCAATATGCGGTATATAAGTGGTTGGGTCGAAAGTATAGTCCTTCACTGCAAATGTGGGGGACTTTTTACATAGTGAGGACGGAGCAAATGAAGAAAACGGGATTTTATATTATTAAGGATAATTTTTTCGAGGATATGCAGGATCCGTACCTCAAGGGAAATAAGGCAGGGAATAGACCTCATTATTATTGCTTTGAAGATACAAGTACGGAAATATACTGGATGATACCTTTGTCCAGTCGAATTGATAAATATAAAAGAATTATGGAGAAGAAAGAAAAAGCAGGAAAACCTTGTGATATTCTTCATATTGTAAAACTGGATGATAGTCGAGAAAGTGCATTTCTGATACAGGATATGTTCCCGATAACCGAGGAATACATAGAGCGGGAATATACCATAGCCGGAAATCATCTTATGCTGACAAGTGAACATACAGCTAAGGAGATTGAGCAAAAAGCAAGGAAAGTTATGGGTATGCTGAAACGTGGAGTGAAATTTACACCAACACAGCCGGATGTTATGGCTATACTGGAAAAATTGCACCAGAGAAAATGAGTTCTTTTGTAAATGCCTTATCCACATGGTGCTAGCACCATGTGGATAAGGCAGTCAAGGAGAAGAGAGTAATGGTTTTCATTTTGGCACTTATTTCCACACCTGAGGAAGGATAATTCCGTGCTTTTTGTGATACTGTTGACAGGCACACGGTTCTTCCTGGGTCAAAAAATGTTTATATCGGGGACAGGGGATACTGTTCTTATAATAACATGGCACATGTAATGGAAAAACAGCAGCATTTTCTTTTCCGTACCAAGGATATCCATTCCAAAGGGCTGGTCAGAGGCTTTGATTTTCCTGAAGAGAAAACCTTTGACACAGGAAAAAAGCTGTAAGCTGAGAGATTAAGATATTTCCTTTATTTAAAGATATCTTCATCATATTATATAAAATTTGAAAATGTCGATATATGTTATGTTGTCCAATCTGTTTTAACTCAGGTTCACATTCTTTCCAAATTGCAATTGCATCATAAACTCGATTCTGCTTTTAAATAAAATACTGCATTCGTTTTAAGGCTGTTAACAACTTATGATGTACTGTCTTTACGGCTATTTAATTTATTTTCTAACGTTTTAAACAACGAAACATCTGCCGCTGGTGATTTCTTAATTTTATCCACTTCACTGCTCAAATCTTCTATTTTTTTCACATAATCTGCTAATTCAATTTTCCCCGTTTCTTTTAAATAATCTTGATAATCAATCTCCGCATGTATTCTTTCTAATCTGAAATTTAATTTAAAAATTTGTGGCAAATGGGAACTATTGGATAAATTTTCCCTCGCCTGTATTGCTGCATAATATTCTGCCTCTGCATTTTCCTGCAAATTTCTAAGTACTCTTGCCAAATTATATTTTGCAAATGATTGAAAAATATCTACTTTATCGCCAATATTGTGTTCACTTAAAAATATTACCTTTTCGAAACAATCCTTTGCAATTTGTAAATTCGTTTTTTGTTGTTTTTTTTCTTTCTCCCCATTATTTATCTTAATTAATGCTAAACTTGCATTCAAATAACATAATCCCAGATAGTTTTTTGTCATACATTCAATTATTGGTGCAATTGTAGTTTCTTTAAATATATTCAATTTTTCTTGAATTTCACTTGCCATCTTCAAATAGAAAGATGCACTTTCATACTTTTCTCTACTTCTTTTATAGC
>CAMWUK010000083.1 GCA_947177415.1 uncultured Clostridiaceae bacterium | reverse complement strand
CCCCCCTCAACTCCCGCCCGTACACCTCCTTATTTTTTTAATAACTTCATATAAAAGTTTATACATAAACCTATTCATATTATACATCATAAAATAATAAATGTCGATAGAATTTTGAAAAAATGGTTGACGTAACAAGTAGAATGTGTTATAGTAAAACGGCGATGGAATAGGCTTTTTTTTTATGTCTAAAAATAAATAATATCGGAGGTGGCAATATGCGCGTTAAGATTACTTTGGCATGTACTGAGTGTAAACAGCGTAACTATAACATGACAAAAGAAAAGAAAAATCACCCAGACAGAATGGAAACAAAGAAATATTGTAAGTTCTGTAGAACACACACATTACACAAGGAAACAAAATAATTCTAGGATTTAGATGCATGAAAGGAAAGTGAAGTATGGGAGAGTCTAATAAAGAGAATACCCAAAAGAAAAGCTTTTTTAAGGGCGTTAAATCTGAGTTCAAAAAGATTATTTGGCCTACAAAGGAAACCCTTGTAAAAGAAACAGTAGCTGTTGTTGTTACTTCGGTTATATTAGGTCTTATCATTGCTATTGTTGACATTGGTGTCAAATATGGATTTGATAAGCTCCTACAATTAGGATAAGGGTGATAATATGTCAGAGGCAAAATGGTATGTTGTTCATACCTATTCTGGGTATGAGAATAAAGTAAAAGCAGATATTGAGAAAACAATTGAGAACAGAAATCTTCAAGAATCTATTTTGGAAGTCTCTGTACCAATGCAGAATGTTGTTGAGACAAAGAGCAATGGAGAAGAAAAAGTAGTGCAAAAGAAGATGTTTCCAGCGTATGTATTAATCAATATGATTATGAATGATGAAACATGGTATGTGGTACGAAATACCAGAGGTGTAACAGGTTTTGTCGGACCAGGTTCCAAGCCGGTGCCGTTAACTGAGTCTGAAATGCTAAGTATGGGACTTCATGCAAATGTCCAGGCAAAAGTAGATTTTGCAGTTGGAGAAACTGTAGTGGTGACGGAGGGTGTATGGAAAGATACAACCGGTGTGATTACTGCTGTAAATGACAAAAATCAGATTGTTACCATTAATATTGACATGTTTGGTCGTGAAACACCAGTTGAGATTGGATTCACAGACGTTAAAAAGCTTTAAAGAATAACAAGATAAATAAGTGGGAGAAATTATAGGTTTACTATATATTTTCGTAAAACCACAAAATTCAGGAGGTATGCTATCATGGCAAAGAAAGTAGAAGGATATATTAAATTACAGATTCCTGCAGCTAAAGCTACACCAGCTCCACCAGTTGGTCCTGCTTTAGGTCAGCATGGTGTAAATATTGTACAGTTTACTAAGGAATTTAATGCAAGAACAGCAGGACAGGAAGGAATGATTATTCCAGTTGTTATTACTGTATATGCAGACAGAAGTTTTAGTTTTGTAACAAAGACACCACCAGCTGCAGTTTTATTAAAGAAAGCATGTAATATTCAGTCAGGTTCCGGACAGCCTAACAAAGTTAAGGTTGCTACAATTTCTAAGGATAAGATTAAGGAAATTGCTGAGTTAAAAATGCCAGATTTGAATGCTGCAAGCATTGAAGCTGCAATGAGTATGATTGCTGGAACAGCAAGAAGTATGGGAATTACTGTAGAAGAGTAAGAATATTTGAATACAAAAAGCATAAAAAGACTAAGAAAAAGATATATTCCGCAAGATCGTAATAAGTGGGAGGCATTGCATTTTAGGAATGCTGTTGAATACTTATTCAACAATAATTAACCGATAATACCACAGGAGGTTTTCGAAATGAAAAGAGGAAAGAGATATGCTGAAGCTGCAAAAAATATTGACAGAACAAAGTTATATGATGCAGATGAAGCGATTAGTTTAGTTAAAAAATCAGCTGTTGCAAAATTTGATGAAACAGTAGAAGCACATATCAGACTTGGTGTTGATGGACGTCATGCTGATCAGCAGGTTCGTGGTGCAGTTGTATTGCCACATGGAACAGGTAAAACTGTAAAGGTTCTTGTATTTGCAAAGGGAGATAAGGTTGCAGAAGCAGAAGCTGCTGGTGCAGATTTCGTTGGTGGAGATGAATTAATTCCTAAGATCCAGAATGAAGGATGGTTGGATTTTGATGTTGTAGTTGCAACTCCAGATATGATGGGTGTTGTTGGTCGTCTTGGACGTGTACTTGGACCAAAAGGCTTGATGCCAAACCCTAAAGCTGGTACTGTTACCATGGATGTTACAAAAGCTGTTGCAGATATCAAAGCAGGTAAGATCGAGTACAGATTGGATAAGTCTAACATTATTCATGTTCCAGTTGGAAAAGCTTCTTTCACAGAAGAGCAGTTAAATGATAACTTTAGCACCTTAATGGAAGCAATTAATAAAGCTAAGCCAGCTTCTTTAAAGGGACAGTATTTAAAGAGTATTACTTTAACTTCTACTATGGGACCAGGAGTAAAATTAAACACTGTAAAATTTGCATAGATTATATATACAGAAGAGCCGTTGTAAAGCGGCTCTTTTTGTGCTGATTTGTTTTTAATGGATGTACAGTTACTGTTCACAGGTAGTACTTTGCACTTGCTGCAAAGTAGGTAAGAACAAGTAGTGGTAGAGAAGAATCCAGCCTTTTGCCGAAGGCGAATAATAAATAGGCTGGATTCCGTTACAGTTTGCACCGTAGGTGTGAACTGTAATGATGTACATTTGTAATATATCTTGACTAAGGGAATTAACTTGTAACCAAAATCATTCTGTGATATACTTGATAAATACAGAAAGGTTTGAAAGGACAAGTATACCAGAGAGGTCAGATGAAAATGAAACAGAATGTGGATATAATTATAGTGGGAACAGGAGCTGCTGGTTTATTTTGTGCATTACAAATGCCAGAAGATAAGCAGGTCTTAATGATTACAAAGGAAAGCGTAGAGCGAAGTGATTCCTTTTTAGCACAGGGCGGAATTTGTGTGTTAAAAGATGAAGAAGATTATGATTCTTATTTTGAAGATACTATGCGGGCAGGGCATTATGAGAATAATAAAGAATCCGTTGAATTAATGATTCGTAGATCTCAGGAAATCATTCAGGACTTAATTTCCTATGGTGTAGATTTTGAACAGGAAAATGGAGAATTGTTGTATACTAGGGAAGGGGCACATTCTGCACCAAGAATTTTGTATCATGAAGATTTAACTGGTAAAGAAATTAGCACGAAACTGTGGGAACGTGTAAAAGAACGTAAAAATGTCAGGATAGAAGAATATACAACTATGATTGACTTAATATGTAAGAAAAATATTTGTTATGGAATCATAGCAAAGGACAGACAAGAAAAAGTAAGGGCGATTCTGGCAGATTATGTGATTTTTGCCTGTGGAGGAGTTGGTGGGTTGTTTGAGCATTCTACAAATTACTCTCATTTAACAGGAGATGCATTGGCGATATCCCTAAAACATAATATTGCATTAAAGGATATTAATTACATACAAATTCATCCAACAACCTTATATTCAAAGAAACAAGGAAGAAGATTTTTGATTTCAGAGTCGGTTCGAGGTGAAGGGGCAAAACTTTATAATAAAAATATGGAACGTTTTGTAGATGAGTTGTTACCTAGAGATGTTTTAACAGAAAAAATAAGAGAACAGATGAAAAAAGATAAAACAGAATTTGTATGGTTATCTATGGTTGATATGGGTGCAGAGGTGATACAAAAAAGATTTCCTAATATTTATAAGCGATGTATGAAAGAAGGATATGATCCGACCAAAGAATGTATTCCGGTTACACCAGCACAACATTATTTTATGGGAGGGGTAAAGGTAGATTTGCATAGTAAGACTACTATGGAACATCTTTATGCGATAGGAGAAACCAGTTGTAATGGAGTTCATGGTGCCAATCGGTTAGCAAGTAATTCTTTATTAGAAAGTCTGGTATTTGCCAAAGTAGCAGCAACAGAAATTCTTGCCAAAGCAGAAAAGCTGACATTGGATGAAGAGATAGATTTGATAAAGTATGAAAATTTTGATGCATTAGAAGAGGAATACAAAGAAATGGTATTAAAGGAAATGGAGAGGATGAAACATTATGAATAATTTTACAACAATGAAAATAAATATGGATAAATGGCTGCTTATGGCGTTAGAGGAAGACATTACCAGTGAAGATATTACAACAAATGCAATTATGAGAGAGAACCAGTTAGGAGAGGCACAGCTCTTGTGTAAGCAAGAGGGTATTATAGCAGGTCTTGATGTATTTGCCAGAGTTTTTACTTTATTAGATGCCAACACAAAAGTGGAATTGTTTTTTAAAGATGGAGATAAAGTAAAAAGTGGTGATTTACTTGCTAGAATAGAAGGAGACATAAGGGTAATTTTATCGGGAGAAAGAACAGCATTGAATTATTTGCAGAGAATGAGTGGCATTGCTACTCATACCAGAAAGTTGGCAGATTTGCTTGATGGTTCTAAGACAAAACTTCTGGATACAAGAAAAACTACACCGAATATGCGTATTTTTGAAAAATATGCGGTAAAGGTAGGTGGAGGATATAATCATAGATATAATCTATCAGATGGTATTCTTATTAAGGATAATCATATTGGTGCAGCAGGTGGTGTGAAACAGGCAGTTGCATTGGCTAAAGAATATGCACCATTTGTTCGGAAGATTGAAGTGGAAGTAGAAAATCTGGATATGCTTAAGGAGGCATTAGAGGCTGGTGCAGATATTATTATGCTTGATAATATGGATACAGAAACCATGAAAAAAGCAGTTCAGATTGTAGATGGCAGGGCAGAAACAGAATGTTCTGGCAATGTAACGAGGGAACGAGTAGCAGATATTATTTCTACTGGTGTGGATTATGTTTCTTGTGGTGCATTAACCCATTCTTCGCCAATTTTAGATGTTTCTTTGAAGAATTTACATAAAATATAAAAATACAATAATTGAGAGTAAAGAAGTATTCAGAAATTGATAAATCTATAAGTAGATTGTAGGATTATTTGAACCTGTGTTCGTGTGTTAGTAAAATACGAACACAGGTCTTTTTTGACATATATCTATTTCAATTTCATATATTTAGGTAAATACAGATGTTTATAGAAGCAGTATTTTCTTTTATTAGGAGGTATGATATGGACAATTCTAATAACTCGGATGAACAAATGCAAAAGTTTGTACGTATGGGACTTTTGGGACTTTCTGCCTTTTTACTTTTTTTCATCGGTGCTCATTTTATTTCCAACAGTACAGCAGTGTTCTTGGCATCCCAGGATAAGAAATTGCCGATTTACTGTGTGAAGACTGATGAAGCTAAGGTAAGCTTGTCTTTTGATGCTGCATGGGGAAATGAGGATACTCAAGATATTTTGGCTGTTTTGGATAAATATAATGTGAAAGTTACATTCTTTATGACAGGCGGATGGGTAGATAAGTATCCAGATGATGTAAAGAGTATTGCCGCTGCCGGACATGATGTGGGAAATCATAGCCAAAGCCATAAGCAGATGTCCCGGTTATCTGCAGCAGAATGTGAAACAGAAATTACAACTGTGAGTGAAAAGATAAAAGAATTAACTGGAAAAGAAGTTACATTATTTCGCCCGCCTTATGGTGACTACAATAATACATTAGTTGAGGCAGTAAATAAAGTTGGTTGTCATTGTGTGCAGTGGGATGTGGATACATTAGATACAAAATGAATATAGTAACTCTAAAAAAACATTTTTACTTTGTCATGGAGAAAAATATTGATGGCGAGAAGTTTAAGCACAAAATAGTGCAAATTTTGCTTTATAAGAGGACAAGCAGTAGTAATTAGAATTAACAAGATTAGAAAGTGTTACAGTTCAGCCATGCAAAAGTATATGTGCAAGTTGCATGAGGGAGCTTGCTCACAGAGGGCAGATTGCACATATACTTTTATATGCTTAACGCCATACATTCATATTTTGCCAGCCAATTTATAATATTTTTAGCCATGTTATATATTCTGGCAAAATATGAATGGCATGGCTGAACTGTTACTAGAAAGTAAAACCACAGAACAAAAGTTCGATTTTGCTCTGTACTTTTATTAACTTATATGTTATAATGAAAACTAAGTGACTGGATAATACTATTTGTACTATCTGTTGTTATTCAGTGCTATTTAGTTTCAAAAATACAGTTTTGTGACCTGCATTTGTGTAATTGCTATTTTAATGGTTATTCGCCAGCTTTGCAAGTCCATTTTACACAAATCGAAAAATAAGTTACACGAATGTTACTGTTCACTCACAAGCTTGACACTCGCTGTCAAGCTATGTGCCAAAACGTAGAACAGCCAAGAATCCAGCCTTTCGCCGAAGGCGAAGTATAAATAGGCTGGATTCCGTTACTGTTAACACCGTAGGTGTGAACAGTAACATACGAATTTGGGGTGAATAGGCGAATTTTTTGCGTGAGCAATGTGGAAAATGCTTTGCTTGCAAAGGCATTTGACGAATACCACGGCAACGAGAAAACTTGTTTGCAAGTGTCGGTCATAAATTGGAGGTTTTTATATGCCAGAGTTTAAATTACATGCCCCATACAAGCCCACAGGAGACCAGCCGCAGGCAATCGCAGAGCTGGTGAAAGGCTTCAAGGAGGGCAATCAATTTCAGACTTTACTAGGGGTTACGGGTTCCGGCAAGACATTCACAATGGCAAATGTCATTCAGGAATTACAGAAGCCAACACTCGTAATCGCACACAACAAGACGTTAGCAGCACAGCTATATGGAGAATTCAAGGAGATGTTCCCTGAGAATGCAGTGGAATATTTTGTGTCCTATTATGACTACTACCAGCCAGAAGCTTATGTTCCTTCCACAGATACTTATATCGAGAAGGATTCTTCTGTAAATGATGAGATAGATAAATTAAGGCATTCTGCAACCGCAGCTCTTACAGAGCGTAAAGATGTGGTGATTGTTGCCAGTGTGTCTTGTATTTATGGTCTGGGTAGTCCGGAATTTTATCAGAATATGACTTTGTCATTAAGACCAGGAATGATAAAAGATAGAGATGATATTATTCGTAAATTAATTGAAATGCAGTATATCCGCAGTGAAATGGAATTCAAACGAGGAACCTTCCGGGTTCGGGGAGATGTGTTAGAAATCTTTATGATTAACCAGACAGATACTGCTATCCGGGTGGAATTCTTTGGAGATGAAATTGACCGGTTAACAGAGATTGATGTATTAACGGGAAATATAAAATATGTATTAGAACATGCACACATTTATCCTGCGTCCCATTATGTAGTAGAGCCAGAGCGGATAGAACCAGCACTGCAAGCCATTGAAGAAGAAATGAAAGAAAGAGTTTCCGTATTTAAAAGTGAGGGAAAGCTTATAGAAGCTCAAAGAATTGGTGAAAGAACAAAATTTGATATTGAAATGATTCGGGAAACGGGATTTTGTTCGGGAATCGAGAATTATTCCCGGCATTTGGCAGGTTTGGAAGCAGGACAACCACCATTTACTTTGATTGATTTCTTTCCAGATGATTTTTTAATTATTGTGGATGAGTCACATATTACCATTCCTCAGGTGCGAGGCATGTATGCAGGAGACCAGTCCAGAAAGCAGACTTTAGTAGATTATGGATTCCGTCTGCCATCTGCAAAGGATAACCGGCCTTTGAATTTTGGAGAATTTGAGAGTAAAATAGACCAAATGATGTTTGTATCTGCTACACCATCTGGTTATGAAGAAGAACATGAGCTTGCCAGAGTGGAGCAGATTATCCGCCCTACCGGATTATTAGATCCTTGTGTTGAAGTCCGCCCAGTAGAAGGACAGGTCGATGATTTGTTGGGAGCTGTACGAAAAGAAGTAGAGGGACACAACAAAGTATTAGTAACAACACTTACAAAACGTATGGCAGAGGATTTAACGGATTATATGCGTGAAGCAGGAATCCGGGTAAAATATTTACATTCTGGAATTGATACTTTGGAACGTTCAGAAATTATTCGTGATATGCGAATGGATGTATTTGATGTATTAGTAGGAATTAACCTGTTAAGAGAAGGATTAGATATCCCAGAGATTACTTTGGTTGCTATTTTGGATGCAGATAAAGAGGGATTTTTGCGTTCAGAAACTTCTTTGATTCAGACCATTGGACGTGCAGCGAGAAATGCAGATGGACATGTAATTATGTATGCAGATAATATGACAGATTCTATGCGGCATGCCATTGATGAAACCGAGCGTAGACGCAGTATCCAACAGAAATATAATGAAGAACATGGAATTACACCACAGACTATTAAAAAGGCAGTGCGTGACTTGATCCGGATTTCCAAAAAGGTGGAGGTAGAAAGCCTGCAAATGGAAAAAGATCCAGAATCCATGAGCAAACAGGAATTAGAAACTATGATAAATTCTTTATCAAAGAAGATGCATACAGCGGCAGCAGAATTGAATTTTGAACTTGCAGCACAAATTCGTGATCAATTGATTGAATTGAAACAGAATTTGTTGGAATTGGAGTAATGAGGGGTTCTGAACAGTTACATTTTTGAGAAATAAAATGAAAATGTAACTATTCAGGTAGAAACACGCATTTACTGCGTGTTTCGTAAAAAAAAGTAAATTTTGATTGTTCTAAGCCCTTCGCCGAAGGCGAATTTTCATGGGCTTAGAACGTAACTGTTCATGGTTCTGAACAGTTACATGAAAATATAAGAAAGGCATGGTGTGAAATGAGTGCAGAGAAACATGACAGAAAAAAATATATCACAATTAGAGGAGCAAAAGAACATAATCTAAAAAATGTGGATTTGAAGTTACCAAGAGATGCTTTTATTGTTTTTACCGGGCTTAGTGGTTCAGGAAAATCTTCCTTAGCATTTGATACCATTTATGCAGAAGGACAGAGAAGATATATGGAGTCACTATCTTCTTATGCAAGGCAATTCTTAGGACAGATGGAAAAACCAATGGTAGAGAGTATAGAAGGCTTATCTCCAGCTATTTCCATTGATCAAAAATCCACAAACAGGAATCCTCGTTCTACAGTTGGAACAGTGACAGAAATTTATGATTATTTTCGTTTGTTATATGCACGAATTGGAATCCCACACTGCCCAGAATGTGGAAAAGAAATCCACAGCCAGACCATAGACCAGATGGTGGATGAAATTATGAGTTTACCAGAAAGAACCAAAATTCAGCTTTTAGCTCCAGTAGTAAGAGGAAGAAAAGGAACACATGTAAAGGTTTTTGAGAAAGCAAAGAAAAGTGGATATGTTCGTGTGATTGTGGATGGAGAACAATATGAATTATCTGAAGATATCCAGCTTGAGAAAAATAAAAAGCATAATATAGAAATTGTGGTAGACCGCTTGGTTGTAAAAGAGGGAATAGGACAGCGTTTGACGGACTCCATTGAAAATGTCATGAAGATTTCAGAAGGGTTGTTACTGGTTGATATAGTGGATGGTGAAATGCTTCGTTTTAGTCAAAGTTTTTCTTGTCCAGATTGTGGAGTCAGCATGGAAGAGATTGAACCAAGAAGTTTTTCTTTTAATAATCCCTTTGGAGCCTGCCCAGTTTGCCATGGAATTGGTATTCATATGGAGTTTTCAGAAGAGTTGATTGTACCAGATACAAGTCTTAGTATAGCAGAAGGAGCTATTGCAGTTCTTGGCTGGCAGTCGGCTACAGATCCTACCAGTTATACAGGGTCTATTCTTGCAGCATTGGCAAAAGAATTTGACTTTGATTTGAATACCCCTTATGAGCAGTTGTCAAAAGAAGTACAGCATATACTCATGCATGGAACGAATCGTATGGTAAAGGTGTATTACAAAGGACAACGTGGTGAGGGAGTTTATGATGTAGTATTTGAAGGTATTATTCAAAATGTAAAACGGCGTTATCGTGAAACTGGTTCGGAATACACAAAAAAAGAATATGAGAACTATATGGAAGTAAATCCTTGTGAAGAATGTAAAGGAAAGCGGTTAAAAAAGACTTCTTTAGCTGTCACTGTAGGAGAAAAAAATATTGCAGAAGTAACTGATTATTCTATTGAAGAGTTACAAAAATATATGAATGACTTGGAGCTGTCTCCAAGACAAGAAGAAATTGGAAAGTTGATTTTAAAAGAAATCCGTTCCCGTATCGGATTTTTAATGGATGTAGGACTGGACTATCTAACTCTTTCCAGAGCTACTGCATCATTATCGGGTGGAGAGGCACAAAGAATCCGTCTGGCAACTCAGATTGGTTCAGGATTAGTGGGAGTAACCTATATTTTGGATGAACCAAGTATTGGACTACACCAGCGGGATAATGATAAATTATTAAAGACCTTACATCACCTAAAAGATTTGGGAAATACATTGATTGTAGTGGAACATGATGAGGATACTATGTTTGCAGCAGATTATATTGTAGATATTGGACCAGGAGCAGGCACGCATGGTGGAACAGTAGTTGCAGAAGGAACTGCCGAGGAAATTATGGAAAATGAAAAGTCAATTACTGGGGCTTACCTTAGCCACAAAAAAGAAATTCCTGTTCCGAAAAAGAGAAGGAAGGCAACAGGAACTCTTTCTATTAAAGGTGCCAGACACAATAATCTAAAAAATATAAATGTAGATATTCCTCTTGGTGTTATGACTTGCATCACCGGAGTGTCAGGCTCAGGAAAGAGTTCGTTGGTAAATGAGATTTTATATAAAACCCTTGCCAAAAAATTAAATCGTGCAAAATGTATTCCAGGTGAACATGATACCATAGAGGGAATAGAGCAACTGGATAAAGTGATTGACATAGACCAGTCTCCAATTGGAAGAACACCGCGTTCCAACCCAGCAACTTATACAGGAGTGTTTGATTTGATCCGGGATTTATTTGCGTCTACCACAGATGCAAAAGAGCGAGGATATAAAAAAGGAAGATTCAGTTTTAATGTAAAAGGTGGTCGTTGTGAGGCTTGTGGAGGTGATGGAATCAACAAGATTGAGATGAACTTCCTGCCAGATGTTTATGTAACTTGTGAAGTATGTAAAGGAAAACGCTATAATCGAGAAACTTTGGAGGTGAAATATAAAGGGAAAAATATATTTGAAGTATTAGATATGACTGTGGAGGAGGCTGTGGATTTCTTTGAAAATGTACCAGCTATCTGTAGGAAAATTCAAACCTTGCATGAAGTTGGATTATCCTATATTAAATTGGGACAGCCTTCTACAACCTTGTCCGGTGGAGAAGCACAAAGAATTAAACTTGCCACAGAGCTTAGCAGAAAGAGTACAGGAAAGACAATATATATTTTAGATGAGCCTACAACAGGGCTACATTTTGAAGATGTACACAAGTTAGTAGATATTCTTGCAAAACTTGCAGATGGTGGGAACACAGTTGTTGTAATTGAACACAATTTAGATGTAATTAAAACCGCAGATTATATCATTGATATCGGACCAGAAGGTGGCGATAAAGGTGGAACAGTGATTGCGAAAGGAACACCAGAACAGATAGCAAAGAGTAAAAAGTCATATACAGGAGAGTATGTGAAAAAGTATTTGTAATTATTTTTATAGTATAATATTAGGTTAAAATAACAGTAAGTTTTATGTAAATAAAATTATAGATAGAGTTTTGTAAGTATCTAAAAGTGAAAGAGAAGAGAGGAAGATAAAATGGAATCTCATTTTTATGCGATGCTATCCCGAATGAAGTATATTGAACGTTGGGCATTGATGAAAAATTCGGAAATAGAGAATATTAGCGAACATTCCATGGAAGTTGCCATGCTTACCCATGGTCTGGCTATAATTGGAAATGTCCGTCTGGGAAAGACATTGAATGTAGAACGTGCAGCTTTAATTGGATTGTTTCATGATTGTACGGAAATTATCACAGGAGATATGCCCACACCAATTAAATACTATAGTGAAGATATTACGAATGCATTTAAAGATGTGGAAGAAAAAGCAGCAGCTAAGCTTTTAGATATGCTGCCACAAGATATGCAGGAATATTATGCAGGATTATTCTATAAAGAAGAAGAGGATGCCTATTTATGGCAATTAGAAAAGGCAGCAGATAAACTTTCAGCACTGATTAAATGTATCAAAGAAGAAAATGCTGGTAACCGCGAATTTGTGCTTGCTAAAAAAACATTAGAAGAAACATTGAAAAAAATGGAATTAACAGAGGTAGAGATATTTATGAAGGATTTTTTACCTTCGTATTATAAGACTTTGGATGAATTGCATTGAAGAGGAGAGAAAGTTACAGTTCACACCTAAGTGCAAACTGTAACGGAAAATTTATTTTACCACTAGTTTCTCTTTCGAAAATGTAGTAGAATAGAAATAGTTATAATTAGGTAACAGTTCAGGTAGGTCTGCACACTCCGCTGTGCAGACCGTATAAAAGAATAAAATAGGAAGGGGAATGGGGCAATTTACATGCGAAGCTTGCCCCATTCCATAACAGGTCAGCCCCAGCTGAACTGTTCATAATTAGTGTTTAATTGGTTAAATGGCATATAATAAGTATTTTATAGACCTGTTAGCATAGCTATGAAACAAGGAAAAAATAATTACAAGTGACTATCCTTGTATCTGTTCAGGTACTGAGCAAATACTTAACTTTTATGACACAAGTACAAAATGAAAAATAGGAGGAAACGTAGTTGAAGAAAGAAATGGTAATTGTTCTTGACTTTGGCGGACAGTACAACCAGCTAATTGCAAGACGAGTGAGAGAATGTAATGTATATTGTGAAGTACATCCTTATAATCTTGGTTTAGACAAAATCAAAGAAATGAATCCTAAAGGAATTATTTTTACGGGAGGACCAAATAGTGTGTATGGCGAAGATGCTGTGCGATGTGAAAAAGAAATTTTTGAGTTGGGAATACCAATTTTAGGTATATGTTATGGTTCCCAACTAATGTCTTATATGCTTGGGGGTAAAGTGACTACTGCACCAGTAAGTGAATATGGAAAAACAGAGGTAGAGGTGGACACTAGTTCCAAGTTATTTAAGAATATATCAAAGAAAACCATTTGCTGGATGAGCCATACAGATTATATTGAAACAGCACCAGAAGGATTTAGGGTAGTTGCTCATACCCCTGTTTGTCCTGTAGCAGCTATGGAATGCCCAGAGAAAAATCTATATGCTGTACAATTCCATCCAGAAGTTATGCATACACAAGAAGGCACAAAGATGTTATCCAATTTTGTGTATGATGTATGTCAATGTGCTGGGGACTGGAAGATGTCCTCTTTTGTAGAGACCACAATTAAGGAGATTCGTGAAAAAGTTGGCAATGGTAAAGTGCTTTGTGCTTTATCCGGTGGTGTGGATTCCTCTGTTGCAGCAGTATTGATGTCTAAAGCTGTGGGAAAACAGCTTACTTGTGTTTTTGTAGACCAAGGGCTACTTCGTAAGGACGAAGGCGATGAAGTAGAAGCAGTATTCGGACCAAATGGTCATTATGATCTTAACTTTATTCGTGTAAATGCCCAAGAACGTTTCTATGAAAAATTAAAAGGTGTAGAAGAGCCAGAAAAGAAAAGAAAGATAATTGGTGAAGAATTTATTCGTGTATTTGAAGAAGAAGCAAAGAAAATCGGTGCAGTAGATTATCTGGTACAGGGAACTATTTATCCCGATGTTATTGAAAGTGGACTTGGTAAATCCGCAGTAATCAAATCCCATCACAATGTAGGAGGTTTACCTGATTGTGTAGATTTTCAGGAAATTATCGAACCACTTCGCTTGCTCTTTAAGGACGAAGTCCGCAAAGCAGGTTTAGAACTTGGTATTCCAGAGTATTTGGTATACAGACAGCCTTTCCCAGGACCAGGTTTAGGAATCCGAATTATAGGCGAGGTAAATGCAGAAAAAGTAAGAATTGTACAGGAAGCAGATGCCATCTACCGTGAAGAAATTGCAAAGGCAGGAATTGACAAAGACCTAGGTCAATACTTTGCAGCACTTACTAATATGCGTTCTGTAGGTGTAATGGGAGATGAAAGAACATATGATTATGCTGTAGCCTTGCGTGCAGTTACAACTTCTGACTTTATGACAGCTGAGTGTGCAGAAATACCATACGAAGTGCTGTTGAAGGTGACAAGCCGTATTATTAATGAAGTTAAAGGAGTTAACCGGGTTGTGTACGATTTGACTAGTAAGCCACCAGGAACGATTGAGTTCGAATGAGCGAAAAACAGCGGGAAGCCAGTGTTTATGCGGCTTCCCGTTTGCTGTGCTTGCAAAATGCTTGCAGTTTTTCAATTGATGTCTTAAAAATTAAAATCAGAAAAATAAGTTTCAAGAATATGCTTTTGCAAATCGGTATCCTTTTTTATTAAATCGAGAATTCTATTTTCATATTTATCCACTATTATTTTTCTTGCCTTGTCTTTTGTTAAACGTCCTTTAAAATTAACAAAGCGCAGAGCAGAATGATAATCTCTATTTTCAATAAAATCGTTTATTTTAGATATGGTAGTATCATATTGGCTCTGGATTTGATTACCTGACGTAATGTTTTGCAATTCAGTTATTAAAGTGGCAATATTCTGTTTTTCATGTAAGAAATTATCTTTAAATAAATTGTTTGTATATTCATTCACATAAGAGGTTGCTTGTTGCTCTATATTATCTGCAAGTAGTGTCCAAAATTCGTCATGGAATGTTTCTAACGCATTTTCACTAGAGCAGAAAGTATCAATAGCTTTTTGAAGAATATAGTCATCGCATAATATATTTTCAATTTCATTTATTGGAAGTGTGTATATTTTCTTTTGCCTCCATTTTTCAATTTGTTTTGGAAGATGGTGATCACCATCTATTATACCTACAGCTTGAGTTATAAAAGATGATATATTATTGTATGCATCTACATAGTCAATAACATTTCTATGCCCGGATACGGGAATGACTGTGTATTGTGGAAAAAGAATACAGTAGAGTTTATAGTCTAGGCTGCTTCTATTATTCCCTTCACAAAAGCAAATATTTTTTCGACTACCAATAAGTTCCATTATAAGTACTTCTGGAATAATTTCGTTTTCAGGTAATATTTCAAACTCCCAGTCATAAGGAGGTTTAAACTTCTTGTTCCATAAAATAGTACAATTACTGCGTGTTGTAGCAAAATTAAGATTATGTGTAAGATATATAAATTTACAATCGCAACGTTCTTTTTCAAGTTCATCCCACAATTTGTTACAGATTGTGGGGTGTAGATGATTTTCAGGTTCATCTACAATAATGTAAGAATTGTCAGTGGCAAGCAAAATATGAGCAATATAATAAAACACAGCTTTTTCACCATCACTTAATTGATTAAAATCATATTGTCTTATGCCATTTCCTGTAACAAACAAACCTGTTCTGTCATTTATTATATGTCGGTGTTCGATAATTTTGTCCCAAAGCTTAATTGTTTTTAAAAGAAATGAATTGCTCTGATTACCATTATCATAGAGTTCTAAAGCACAATCAGTGTGTTGAGCTATTAAGGCATCAATTAAATCATTCATATCAGATGTAATAAGTTGTTGATAATTATTATCATTCCCTAATTTTGTGTTAAATTGAAAATTGCGTACTTTTTGTATTTCATCGCCGGAAGCAGATATTGTGTTTCGCTTATGATAGTGTAGAAAGTGTTGTGCCGATAAAATAACAATATTATTTGCAAGTTTTCCATTTAATTGACGTGCAAATGTACTCTTTCCTGAACCGTTTGCTCCAATCATGACAATAGAGCCATTGATGGCTTTGATTTGATCAAAAATATGTAGTTTGCATTGTAAATCAAGTAAAGTGTCTATGTAGTGAGTGTATTGGTTCGGAACATCTTTAATCCAAGAGATAACATTATTATCATTTGGGGAAATAACTAATTGATCATTAATTTGTTTATCTAAAAAAGTAAAAATTTGAGTATGACTGCTTGGTTGTAGTAAATGCAAGCCAGATGGATTAAATTGTGTTATTTCTGATTGTAAAAAAGTTTTATATTGGTTATTAATAGAATTGTCTATAGTTGGAATATCTGAATAAAAATCCTTTAGTGATTGGAGTTCAGATTTTCGATTCAATAATGTATGAATATAGTGTTCTGCATTGGTATAAGAAAATCGTGTTTCAAGTATTTTTTTGACTTCACTTTTCTTTTCTTCAAATTTTTGAAGCATAGAAAGCATCCGCTCTATGCTGATTTGAATATTATGAAATCCTTGTAAAATATTATCTTTTTCTTGTTGTGTAATCATTGGAAAGTCCCCCATTCTTTTATAGTTCATTACATAGTGGTAATAGTGTGTCGAGTTGCCTTACAATACGTTGCTGTTCTTCAATGGGAGGTAGTGGAATAAGTAAATTTATCATTGTACTTGTTCCTACCCGTGGCATTTTAACACCATATGCTACTTTGTTAATTGCGTAGTTAATATGTGGCGAACGTAGTACCCACAAAATGTATTTTGAGTCAATATCCCCAATCATGTGAAATGGAATTAATTCTGGCGTACAAATACCATCATTATTGGCAATTAGTATTTTTAATAGATAAGGACGCAATTTACTGTACAAAATATCTCCTTTGGTGAATTTTATTTTATCACCTTTAATTTGACGTTCATATGCTTTCTTTTTTATGAGAATATTTCCTGTGTTCTTTTCTATATCTTCAAGGTCTAATGACCATATGTCAGAGTTTATATTATCTAAAGTAGCTTTGTTTTTTGCTTGACCATATGTAGAACAATAACCTAATTTAATCCAACTCCAATTATTTGGAATGTCAAATGGTATATTAGCAACATCAATAGGTGTTAGTTTTTTGTCTGATTTGTATTGCATGGAGGTTATTAGAGCATCTCTTTCTTTATCGATCTGCTTAATCAATTCCTCTACTGAACTGTCAGTTTCCAACTGTTCTGTCAATTTACCTTGCATAGCAGCTTGCAATATGGCATTACGCATGTCAGTAGGAAATGTTGCTTTTAGAGCGGATAACTGATTTTCAATCTTTTCATATTCATTAATCAAAGACATGAGAGTATTTACACGTTCTACAATGCGTTGCTGCTCCTCTATGGGTGGAAAAGGAACTATAACATTTCCTAAGTTTTTTTGAGAAATATTTACTTGTTGTTTATCCATTCCGTTCATAATGTTAAAAATTTGTTTACGTATTTCTGGGGACCATAGACAAATAACAAGAAAATCTCTGTTAATATAATTTGTATGTAGGCAAAGTGTTTTATCTGATAAAATAAGATTTTTATCAATCTTTTTTACAACACAGGCAACTCCCGTTCGATTTATAGGACCTGCTCTTGTTATTAATACGTCTCCTTCATGAATCTTCCATTTATCAAGAATAGTAAAATCTTCAGGTAATTTTTTGTTTTGTTCCATGTCAAAGTATCCCCATTGAATGGCTGTGGTAGTAATTACCCCCCATTCGTTACTTGTAACAGATATTTTATTACAATTAGGGCTTTTTCCAGCGTCAATTCTTTCTGTTAATTTAGCTATTTTGACTTGAAACCATGAATCAGGAATGTCTGAATATATTTTAATATCTGTCATTATTGTATTTTTATGAGGAATTGTTTTTGGGACAGGAGTATCAGATGAAAGTTGTTCCGTTAATTTACCCTGTATAGCAGCTTGCAAAACAGAGTCTCTTAAGTCTTGAGCAAGTACCATCATTTCACCTCCAATAAATCAAGAATTTCCTGTAATTTTTCATCCAGCATGCGATCCAGTCGTTCTCGTTCTTTTTTGAAATTTTTTATGGTATCTTCTGGAGACAGGATCACTTTTTCTTCATTTGGAAAACCACAAAAATCGAGGTTATAGTTGCCATCAATGATTGTGCCAATAGTAATACATTGTGATTTCCATGTATCGGACAGAGACTTATCAGCTTTTTCGTCTTTAATTTCAACCCGATTTTCCCACCATTCATCAATGGCAGACAACTTATCTCTTGTAATAGGATTTCTTTTCATGCTGAAGTTTTGTCCGTTTTCTAAGTCATAGCGGTAAAACCAAGTTTCTTTTGTGCTGCCTGTTTTATCAAAGAATATTAAGTTTGTTGCAATACTTGTATAGGGTGCAAAGCAACTGCCTGGCATTCGAATAATGGTATGCACATTACAGTCTCTAAAAAGTTTTTTCTTAATCGCAATTAGGCTGGCATCATCATTTTGTAGAAAGCCGTCTGGTAAAATTACACCACAACGACCTCCATCGTTCAGACGATATAATATCTCAATCATAAACAAATTTGCTGTCTCGGAGCTACGAAGCTGTGATGGGAAATTTACCTGTATAGAGTCCTGCTCATGACCACCGTATGGGGGATTCATCAATATGAAATCCACTTTTTCATTTGCTTTATAGTCTCGTACATTCTTCATGAGAGAATTTTCGTGGTAAATACGCGGATAATCCACATTGTGGAGAAGCATATTGGTAGTACAAAGCATATAAGGAAATTGTTTTTTCTCTACACCAAATACAGTTTTCTCAATGATGGAATTATCCTCGGCTTTGCTTCTTTGTTTTCTCAGATGTTCCACGGCATCAATAAGAAAACCTCCTGTTCCGCATGCAAAATCGGCGGTGATTTTTCCAAGTTGTGGATTTACTTTTTCAGTAATGAGTTGTGTTAGGGCACGGGGAGTATAAAATTCACCAGAACGTCCTGCACTCTGAAGTCCTTTTAATAAGGTTTCATAAATAGCATTGAATGAATGATGTTCTTCTTGATTGTCGAAATTAATACCATCTAGCAAATTTACAGCCTTACGAATGCACACGCCGTCTTTCATATAGTTATAGGATTCTGCCATCATCTCTTTTACAATAGTTCTGCGTCTGGAACTTTGAGATGTGATACCTAATCCCTTTAACTTTGGGAAAAGAGTATTATTGACAAAATCCACCATATCGTCTCCGGTCAACTGATCTTTTTGGGATTTGCTTCTTGCCCAGTTTCTCCAGCGACACTCTTCGGGGATAGCACTTTCAAAGTCATCCTCATACAGCTCCCACATGTCTTCTTTTAAGTCGTATACTTTGAGAAAAAGCATCCATACAAGCTGTGACAATACTTGAACAGTGCCATTGACACCATCATCATCACGCATAATATTTTCCCATGATTTTATTAAATTTCCGATAGCCATATGTACCTCCATTTATGCCTCATAGATTTGGCTTTCAATCTCTGTAAGCATTTGCATATATTTATCTTTTCCACCAAAGCCTTTTACAATAGCGGTTGGTGAATTGATTTGTATAAATTCAGGCATATTCAATATGCGTATATTTGTTAGTTCGTCAATATCATTGTCATAATATGCATCAAGTAGCAGACGGATAATGACTTGATTTTCATTACTAAATCTATTAAGGTAACCAGATGCCAAAACGTGGTCAACACGTACTTTCTTAGACAGTGGTTGTTTTTCATAACCAATGTAGGAGAGTACATCATAATCATCAACATGGTTTTCGGGAATGGTTTCACGTACTAAATCTACAAATACACCATTAGCGACCAGTTGATTTAATAAGTCCTGTTTTTTGCTCTGTGCCAACCATACTTCTCTAAATTTTTCATAATATGTGTATAGTCTACGGAGATTATTACGAGAATAATCAATAATAGACTCTGTGATAAGATTACCGTTCGCATCTAGATACTCGACTTTTTCATTTACAATACTGACGGGAACCCCGTTAACGACATACTTTTCACGTCTTTTTCCTTTTCCCTTGTGAATGCCAACTTGTCCGTTGTCTCCATCAATGTTAACGTTATCAGTGTTAGAAGCATTATTGTAATCATTATCAGGATTATTTGTATCAATAGCATTGTCTGTAAAGTTGTCATTCTCGCCTACATCTTTTATTTGTACAGGATCACCGTCAAAGGCTGGATCTGCAAATTTAACATAATTTTTGCGAAAATCCATAATCGTAAAATATAATTTACCGCAATCCTCACGAACACGTGTACCACGACCTATGATTTGCTTAAATTCTGTCATAGAACCAATAGTGCGGTCAAGAACTACCAGTTGGCAGGTTTGCGTATTTACACCAGTACTCATTAATTTGCTTGTAATGGCAATTACGGGATATGGTTCATGTGGGTCTGTAAAATCATCTAGTAGCGATTTTTCCTCAGAGCCAGAAGTGATTTGTGCAATATAATGAGGGTGTTCTTTGACCAGATCGTTATTCTCGTTAATTAAGGCGTTACGCATACGTTCCGCATGGTCTATGTCCTCGCAAAAAACAATAGTTTTAGAATGACGGTCTGTTTCTTTTAAAAAATCTGTAATTCGTTTTGCAACTAAAAGAGTACGTTCTTCTACTACTATTGTGCGGTCAAAGTCTTTTTGCTCATAAATTTTATCTTCCACAGGCTTACCATGGATGTCCAGTGTACCTGGGGCAGGACGGTATCCGTTGATGTCAATATCCAAATTTATACGAATAACTTTATATGGGGCTAGAAAACCATCATCAATACCTTGTTTCAGTGTATATGTATAAATCGGATGACCAAAATATTCAATGTTAGATGTATCTTTTGTTTCTTTTGGTGTGGCAGTCATACCAACTTGTATGGCAGAATCAAAATAGTCCAAAATTTCATGCCAAGAACTATCTTCGTTGGCACTGCCACGATGGCATTCATCTACAATAACCAAGTCAAAAAAATCACGATCATAAGCAGTGTAGTAGTTTTCAGCACCATTTTTCATTTGATGATATAAAGAGAGATAGACTTGATGTACTGTATCCATTTCATGTTTTTCGATGCGGTACATTTTTTTGCCAAATGGAGCAAAATCATCACGCATAGGCTGTCCAACAAGAATGTCACGATCAGCAAGAAAAAGAGCTCGCTTTACCGTACCTTCCTGTAATAATCTCCATATAATCTGAAATGCAACTATAGTTTTTCCAGTGCCTGTGGCAAGCACAATTAGCATTCGTTTATCACCACGAGCAATTGCAGCAAGGACGCGATTAATAGCAATCCACTGGTAATAGCGTGGTTCATGATCACCTTCTTTATAATAATAAGGAACAGCAAGCATTTTTTCTTCTTCATCTGTAAAACTGCTTTTTTCTTCACGGTATCGTTTCCAAAGCTCTTCTGGGGAAGGAAATTCATCCATGGAAATATTTGTTATTTCTTCTCCAGTCAACATGTCGTGCATAGTAAAGGAATCACCATTAGATGCAAATGCAAAAGGTACGTCTTTTAATCGCAAAGCATATTTGATTGCTTGTGGTAGTCCACTAAGAGGAGAATGATTGTTATCCTTTGCTTCAACAACGGCAATCGGAAAATTAGAACTGGCATCTGAATAGTATAAAAGATAGTCAGCATAATAGGCTTTGCCACGTTTGGCGTTCTTTCCATCAATCATAATACGTCCACTGGTGATGGGGCGTTCCATGCCGATGCAACTTTTTGGCCAAGTACGCTCAATAGCCGGAGTAATAAAATTGAGCTTTATCTCTTCTTCAGTCATTTGCTTTTTATCAACCATATATTACAGTCCTTTCCACAAATCTTATGCATATTCCTCTATTGGAACATGAAACATTCGCATTATATCCTCAATTTCCATCTTATAAGCATCTTCATCAAAAAGTGGAGATGCTTTTTCTTCTTGCAACTTTTCATACTCCTCAAAAAGTGCAATCACCTGTGGACATGGCGTATTCATACTTATATGCATCACACCATCAACAGGTAATGGATTTTCAACAATCTCTATCCCAATTTTTTTCATATCCTGCCAACATTCCCGGAAATTCATATATGCCTTTTGTATGGAAACAGAGGCATTCATGATATAGTCAAGATTGATGGTAAATATGGCACTTCGTTTGTTTGCTACTTTGCTAATAGCTATATGAAACATTGCGTTTTCTGTATCAAGAGCCAAAAGACTTTTGAAAAATTCTGAGAAAGTTGTAATGCTTTTGCGGTTCTGAGAAATTAGAGAGGCAGCATTTTTATGAAAATTATCTATCAGAGTAAAATGTTTCTGAATGTCCTCCCCAAGATTGTAAGGATAACGGGCTTTCCAAAGTGCATATTTTTCTTTTTTATCTGTAATTGCTTCAGCAGAATCATTGATATCTGGCTGGAGTTCTTTTCTTTTAGCCGTCCAAGCAGCAATTCCCTCTATCAGCCAGTTACTATTTTGACAATCGTCACTTTGTGAAAATACAAGCTGGAAGGTATCTCCTGCTTTTTCAAAGCGTAATCCGTAAATGTCTTCCAATTCAAAAAAGGTATGCATGACACTATTTGGATTGCGGTAATCCGGTTCAAACAGCGTAGTTGGGTTGATTTTCAACGCTTCTGCAATCTCCATAAGTTTCCCATCTTTCGGTTTCCGCACATCATTTTCATACTGTCGGATTCTGTCTCCGGTAAGCTTGACCATAGAGCCAAGCTGTGCCTGTGTCAGACCTTTTAATGTCCGATATTTTCTGATTTTATCTCCAAGAGTCATAATCAAAGTCTCCTTATATATGGAATCAATATTAAATCGTAACAACATTGTATCACATAAAATTAAAAATGTGAACAGGTAAGTTTGTAAG